>JAKLQR010000070.1 GCA_022013235.1 Thermodesulfovibrionales bacterium
AGAGGGAATCCCAGATGAGCGGACGAATCCATGATAAAGGAGTGCTTATTTTGTCGGGACACCTCGGGTGGAAGTATGCGCAGGATAAGCCATTGTCCCTCTCGGCGAGCATCTGTTTTGAACAGTCGTACTCGGGCGTTGAAGGCGATAGCGCCTCTTCGACCGAACTCTATGCGATCATGTCAAGCCTTTCGGGGTTGCCGATTCGTCAGGATATCGCTGTAACTGGTTCTGTAAATCAGAAAGGAGAGGTGCAGCCGATTGGCGGGGTGAACCAGAAAATAGAGGGCTTTTTCGATATATGCAAAGCGAAGGGACTCACAGGAAAACAGGGGGTCATGATCCCCTCCCTGAATGTGCGGCATCTGATGCTTCGTGAGGATGTTTTCGAGGCTGTCAGGGCGGAAACATTTCATCTCTACGAGGTGAAAACTGTCGATCAGGGTATCGAAATTCTTACCGGTGTGCCTGCAGGGGAAAGACAGCCTGACGGAACGTTTCCTGAGGGCACAGTGAATTCGCTTATAGACAAGCGCCTCAGGGATTATGCGGAGAGGATGAAGGGATATACTGCTTCACACCTGGAAATCTCTGAGCCCTGAAATTGCAGATATTACTTAACGAGTTATTGAGCCAGATGATTTCATATAAAAATATCGTTCATTGTTTGCAATTTTACGATGCACTTTTCGGGCTAACAGTCAAATGCAACTCTTAACCGCCGGGATCAGCTTTATTTTATTGTTTTTCTTCTGCCCTTGTTTTGCATATACAGAAATTGTTGTTTATGACAATGTTGCACTCAAAGGCGAAGAAGTCATGCTCCAGGCTGAAACGAGAGGGAAGGTATTCAGAAAGGGCGGAGAGCTTGTTGAATTTCACCTCAATGGAAGACCTATCGGCAAGAGGCTTTCGGGAGGCGACGGCTTTGCCTTCCTGTCTTTTACACCCCCGGAAGCCGGTATTTATCGGGTAAAAGCAAAATCGGGGCAGGAAGAGGGGAAGGGCCTGTTATTGGCTCTGCAGAAAGGTAAGCGCATTGTTTTTATCGACATTGAAGGCAGCCTGATTGAAGGATTATTCTCGAAGTCTCCGAGAAAGAACAGTCAGAAAACGGTCGAAAGGATAGCGAAGAAATTCCCTGTCGTCTGTCTTCAGACAGGTTTTGCCGGCATCACCGAACTGAAGCGTTGGCTCAATGCGAACGGGTTTCCGGATATGCCGGTTTTAACCTGGAAAGAGGGCGATATTTTCACAGAGATTCATGACAAAGGCCTGGGGATTCACGCGGTTATCGGTAGTGAACCGGTTATTGCGGCAGCACGGAGATACAGGCCGAGCATCTTTAGTTTCCAGGACACTGAGGATGCTGAACCAGTAAATGACTGGGATGAGATCGCACGGAAGCTACTCTCTACCAAGACGAAGAAGGGGTCTCGTTGACAGAAACACTATCAAGAAGAAATAATTAAGTATGTCCAGACGGTACAACTCATTCGGTTCATATATCAAGGAACGTTTCGTGACAACTGTGTATAAAGTCAATGTAGATGCCGGCTTCACGTGCCCGAACAGGGACGGGACCCTTGGGACGACAGGCTGTCTCTACTGCAATAACGACAGCTTCAGGCCGAACTCCTGCAAGCCGACACTCTCGGTCGTCGAACAGATCAGAAACGGTGTCACGTATGTGAAGAAACGGTATAAAGCAAAAAAGTATCTCGTTTACTTCCAGCCATATACAAATACCTATGCGCCCGTTGACGTGCTGGAGAGCCTCTATCATGCGGCCCTGGCCGAACCAGGAGTGGTCGGGCTTGCAATCGGTACGAGACCCGATACGGTTGATAGGGAGAAGATCCGGCTCATCGAATCCCTCGCAAAAAAGGCCTTTATCCTCATCGAATACGGAATGCAGTCGATTTATGACAAGACACTTGAGTTTATAAACCGCGGCCATACCTACAAGGCGTTTCTCCAGGCACTTGACCTGACGAAAGACAGGGGGATTCATATCGGAGCGCATATCATTGTCGGATTCCCCACAGAGACACGGGAAGAAATGCTTGGAATGGCGGACGAACTTTCGCAGCTGCCTGTCGGGTTCCTCAAGATTCATCAACTCCAGGTCGTCAGGGACACCCCTCTTGAGGTTCTCTACAAAGAAACGCCGTTTCACGTATTCAGCTACGAAGAATATCTGGAATTTGTCTGCGACTTCATAGAGCGTCTCTCTTCCCGTATTGTTCTCCAGAGGCTCTTCGCCACTGCACCGGACAACATACTCGTAGCGCCGGTATGGGGCAGGAACAGACAGGAGATCTACAGGGATATTGAAAAAATGATGGAGGCAAGGGACTCTTTTCAAGGCATGAAGATGAAGGAGCATGCTGCAATCTGAACAAGAAGTTACCCTATATGTTTGGAACTGAATTATGAGAAGAATTATCGCTGTCATAGGCGGACGAAGGACTGAAAATGCGCTCCTGAAAGAAGCCGAGGAAGTCGGACGGCTGATCGCGGGGAATGGCGCCGTGCTTGTGTGCGGCGGATTGGGCGGTGTCATGGAGGCGGCATCCCGTGGGGCCAAGGCAGAAGGGGGACTCACAGTCGGCATTCTTCCGCAGAATGATGCAAAAGCAGCAAATCAGTATATCGATATCCCGATTACGACGGGTCTCGGAATAGGGAGGAACGTAGTCATTGCCCGCACTGCAGATGCGCTGATTGCGGTCGGCGGAGAATATGGCACCCTCTCCGAGATTGCCTTTGCGCTCCAGATGGGCAAACCGGTTATCGGCATTCGCACCTGGGATATAAAGGGAGTTATTCCTGCAGAAAACGCAGGTGAAGCTGTAGCAAAGGCCTTTGAATTGTTGAAGGCCTAGCCTTTATTATTCATACCCTTATCATACGATACGGCGGATACGGTATTTTTGCTCATTCTCGGGCTATCGCCCTCCGAGGGATCCCGATAAGAATCGGGATAAATCCGCAAAAACACCGCATCCGCCGTATTCATCTGTGAATTCATAAATAATAGGGCCTAGGCTATTTTTTCGAGAATATTCCCCTTCTCATCGAATTTGCATGCCTGCATAAAAGGGTCGTGGTAAAAGGTGAACCAAGCATTTTCCTGTAGTCCTTTTGTTTCCCATTCCTCTTTCTTCCGGACTGAATCAAGCGGGAAGTTGTCGTATGCCATGATCCAGAGAGGGTTGAAGTGGATATGGGTAGGGAGCAGGTCGCCGAGATGGAGCGCGGTTTCTCCTCCCGATTCGATACGGACGATCTGATGCCCCCGCGTATGGCCCCCGGTGTGGATAACCTTGATGCCGGGCACGATCTCCTCTTCTCCCCCGACAAGCCTGATCTTTCCGCTATCCCGCAGTTTCTCGAAATTAACCGGCCAGTATGTATTGATGGCTCTTTTATTCGGATGGAGGACATCCTCCCATTCCTGCTGCTGGATTACATGGTGTGCGCGGGGAAATGTCAGTGCGAACTCACCATTCTCTGCCTCCGTGACTACCCCGCCTGCATGATCGAAATCATAATGGGTCAGAATGACAAACTCAATCTCTTCGCGCCGGATACCGGAATGCTCCAGGTCTTCAACGACCGACCAGGCTTTCTTTATCCTGAATATTTTTTTCTGTTTTTCCGTGAGTTTATTGCCCAGGCCTGTTTCAATCAGTACGAGCGTATCAGGAGTTTTTATAAGCAGAGGGTCGGCAACGAGCGGGACATAGTTTTCGCTGTCTGCAGAATATTTCTTCTGCCACAACACCTTAGGGACAACCCCGAACATTGCGCCGCCGTCAAGTTCGAACCTTCCGCCGTTGAGCCGGAAGAGTTCACAATTTCCGACGCGCAGTCCCTGCATTGATCAGCTTTTCTCGTCCGTCCGGCTGTAGCCTATTTTTTTCAGGGCTTCCTCGACCTCTCCCAGGATCGAAGGGTCATCGATTGTCGAGGGTATGGCATAGGTCTTCCCGTCGGCAATATCCCGCATGGTACTCCTCAATATCTTGCCGGACCGGGTTTTTGGAAGCCTCGGAACAACAACCGCCTCTTTGAAGCAGGCGATCGGGCCGATTTCGTTCCTGATCATCTGGATGAGTTCCTGCTTGATTTCAACATCTTCCCTCGCTACCCCGGATTTCAGTACCACCAACCCAACAGGGAGCTGGCCTTTCAGGGTGTCTTTTGCGCCGATAACCGCACACTCGGCAATATCCTGGTGTTTTGCCACGACCTCTTCCATAGAACCGGTCGAGAGCCTGTGGCCCGCCACGTTGATAACGTCATCGACCCTCCCCATGATAAACACATAGCCTTCTTCATCCATATGTCCGCCATCACTCGTGAAATAATATCCGGGGAATAATTTCATATACGAATCGATATACCGCTGGTCGGCATTCCAGAGCGTCGGCAGTGTTCCGGGGGGGAGAGGGAGTTTCACTACTACGAGTCCCTCCTTGTTTGGGCCGAGTTTTTTCCCTGTGCTCGTGAGTATCTGGACGTCAAATCCGGGCACAGGTTTTGTGCTTGATCCGGGCTTGACAGAGAAAGGTTCGATGCCCAGGCTGTTTGCGGTGATCGGCCATCCGGTCTCTGTCTGCCACCAGTGGTCGATGACCGGCTTCTTCAGGAGATTGTGCGCCCAGTGATACGTGTCCGGATCGGTCCTTTCGCCGGCCAGGAAGAGATAGCGGAAACCGGAAAGGTCATATTTTCCTATATAGGTTCCGTTCGGATCTTCTTTCTTGATTGCACGGAACGCTGTCGGCGCGGTGAAAAGGGTTTTCACGCCGTGCTGAGAGATAACCCTCCAGAAAGCGCCGGGGTCAGGGGTGCCGACGGACTTCCCTTCGTAAAGGATTGTCGTGCAGCCGGCTATAAGGGGCGCGTATACGATATATGAATGCCCTACAACCCAGCCCACGTCGGATGCAGCCCAGAATACTTCACCGGGTTTTTTGTCATAGATATTTTCCATGCTCCACCTGAGGGCAACCGCATGGCCGCCGTTGTCTCTCACGATGCCTTTTGGCTTTCCTGTAGTTCCTGAGGTATAAAGGATATAGAGAGGGTCCGTTGCTTTGACAGGGACACAGGGGGAAGGTTCTGCCTTTGCCATGAGCTCTTCCCAGTCAAGGTCACGGCCCGGGGTCATCTCGGCCATCACTACCTGGCGCTGGAGGATGATGCATGTTTCCGGTTTGTGCTTTGCAAGGTCGATTGCTTTATTAAGGATAGGTTTGTATTCGATAAGTCTTTTTACCTCAATGGCGCCTGACGCGGAGACGATTACCCTGGGCTTTGCATCGTCGATCCTCAGCGCGAGTTCATTTGCAGCGAATCCGCCGAAGACCACTGAATGGATTGCGCCGAGCCGTGCGCAGGCAAGCATCGCCACTACTGCCTGAGGCACCATTGGCATATAGAGAACTACCGTGTCTCCTTTGTTCACGCCGAGGCTTTTCAGCACCCCTGCAAACCGTGATACCTGATCGAGCAGTTCACGATACGTGAATTTTTGTATCTTGTTTCTTACCGGACTGTCATAGATGAGGGCTGTCTGGTCGGCGCGGCCGTTCTCCACATGCCTGTCGAGGGCATTATAACAGGTATTCAGTTCACCGCCGACAAACCAGCGGTAGAAGGGCGGGTTCGATGCATCGAGCACCTTGTCCCATTTCTTATACCAGGTGATATCAGCAGCGGCGTCGCCCCAAAACCCCTCCGGGTCTTCAATACTCCTCTGATATAAATCTTGATACCTTCCCATACGAAGCCTCCTGATGTATTTGCCACAAAGGTTTTTTATCATAGCACAAAAGGTATTTTTTGTAGTATGGCGCCCATCTCGAAGATAAAACAGGGATCACTGCGCTTATAGACAATCTGACGGTTGACGAGTGCGGGATCCTCTTCAGACAACCATGCTTCCTTACGAGGGAAAAGGCGCGGGAAATAGTGAGAGAGTATTCGCATTCCAATCCCTGTTGTGAAGCCTGGAATACCGTTCACAATACTATGGACATTATTCCTGAACCTGTCTATAATTTTTGCAGCCATGACCTGTATGCGTGATAAAGCGGAAAAAGGACTGTCTCAAGGGAAATCCCCGATATCCGGTTTGCTGCAGTTAACCATTCCCTACGCTCTCAATCAGAACAGACTGAAAGGCATACTCGGACAGGGCGCCGGCAAACCGGTGACCCTCATTATCACCGACAATTCCACCCGCATGGTATCGGTCAAACCAGAAAACAACGCTGTTTCGGTGAGGCTGCACTGGATGTTCCTGCACGCTGATGACGAGGTGATCAGAGAGATCGCGGCCTTTCTGAAAAACAGCAGGCGGAGAACACCCCGCATCACCAGATTTATCAGGGAAAACCGGCATTGTATCAAGAAAGGCAATGGAAGACCATACATTGGAAATACCCAGGGGAAATATTTCGACCTGAAAGAGCTTTTTGATTCCATTAACCGTGAATATTTCGATCAACGGATCCATGCTTCGATCGGATGGGGACGGAAAAGCCCCCGGCGGTCGGTCAGAAAACGGACGCTGGGAAGTTACTGCAGGGACAACAACATCATACGGATTCATCCTGTCCTCGACAGGAAGAACACCCCTCTGTATTACATCAGATATGTGATTTACCATGAAATGCTCCACAGTGAGATTGGAGAGGAGAACAGGAACGGACGGAGATTGATGCATTCGTCCGAATTCAGAAGACGCGAGAGGATGTTCAGGGAATACCGCAAAGCCAAGGAATGGGACGCAAGGCATTAGCAGGGCGTTTTAAAGTTTCCCATTCATCGTGGGTTTCTTATAATCTAATATGACGATTCGTCTGGGCATCCCCGTTGCAATGCGTAAAGTATTCTTTCGCCCGATGCTTGCTGCGGAGCAGGTTTCCCCGGATGCGGAAAAGAGGTATAATTGAGAATGCCGAAGGAATACCGCACCGGTCTGACTGTCGAAGCGATCAGGCAATCTGTTCTCGATAATCTTTACTTCCACCTTGGAAAGATTCCGGATACGGCAACGCAGCACGACTGGTACATGGCACTCGCGTATACAGTCCGGGACAGACTGATGCAGCGATGGATCAAAACCGTTCAGAATTATACAGAAGATCTCACCGTCGTTGCGTATTTGTCCGACGAATTTCTCATGGGACCACAGCTCGGGATGCACCTCATCAACCTCGGCATCTCCAATGAAATATCCCAGGCGTTGCAGGGATTAGGGCTTAATGTGCAGGAACTTGCCGGGCAGGAGGGAGAGCCCGGTCTCGGGAACAGCGGCCTCGGGATGCTTGCAGCCTGCTCCATGGATTCACTCGCAACACTTGAAATCCCTGCGATCGGGTACGGTATCCGGTATGAATTTGGCGCCTTTCATCAGGAAATCAGGGACGGCTGGCAGGTTGAAATGACCGACAAATGGCTTCGACACGGGAACCCATGGGAGGTCCAGCGCCATGAGATTGCTTACACCGTAAACATCGGCGGCCATACCGAATCGTATTATGACGAGCAGGACTGTTTCCGGGTACGCTGGATCCCCAAATTCGCGCTCAAAGGGACGGCATATGATATCCCCGTATCCGGCTACAGAGTCGCCACAACGAACCTGCTGCGTCTCTGGAAGTCCGAGGCAGTCGAAACATTTGATTATGAGGCCTTCAACATCGGGGATTATTTCGGAGCAGTCAACGAGAAGATCGCGTCGGAATCGATCAGCAAGATCCTTTATCCCGACGACGAGCCCTATATCGGCAAACAACTGCGGCTTGCCCAGCAGTATTTTTTTGTTTCCTGTGCCCTCCAGGATATGATCCGTCTGCACCTTCTGCGCTGGAAAAACATCAATGCCTTCTCAAGCTCTTTCGCGGTGCAGTTGAATGATACCCACCCGGCAATTGCGGTTGCGGAACTCATGCGACTCCTGGTGGACGAGCATCTGGTGAACTGGGACAAGGCATGGTACATCACACAAAATGCCTTCTCATATACTAACCATGCTACTTTGACTGAGGCACTCGAGAAGTGGCCTCTTTCCATATTCGCGAATATCCTCCCGCGGCACCTTGAAATCATTTATGAGATAAACCGGCGCTTCCTTGACGAGATATGGCTGAAGTACCCGGACAACAATGAAAAAAGCTCAAGCATCTCCCTTATCGATGAGAGCGATCAGAAATATGTGCGGATGGCTCATCTTGGAAGCCTGGGAAGTCATGCAGTCAACGGGGTTTCGGAAATCCATTCCGAACTGCTGAAGAAGACGGTTTTTCCGGATCTCTATGAACTCTATCCTGAGAGGTTTCTCAATATAACCAGTGGCGTGACACAAAGACGCTGGATGGCGCTCAGTAATCCAGGGCTTGCCGAGCTCATCACGAATACAATCGGAGAAGGCTGGATCAGCAACCTGGAGGGAATAAAGCAGCTCGAAGCCTTTGCGAATGAACCGAACCTGAGAAAAAAGTGGCTCCAGATAAAACATGAAAATAAATCCGAACTCACAGAGATTCTCCATGCCCGGACCGGAGTTTCCATTCGTCCTGATACGCTTTTCGACATACAGATGAAACGCTTCCATGAAAGCAGGCGCCAGCACCTGAACGCGCTTCACATCATTACGCTCTATAACAGAATCAAGAGAAATCCACAGACGGACATCACGCCCCGTACATTCATATTTGGAGGCAAGGCATCTCCCGGGTATTTTATTGCGAACCTTATTCTCAAACTGATCAATTCCATTGCCGAGGTGGTGAATAACGACCCTGACGTGGCAGGACGGTTGAACGTTGTCTTCTTCCCTGACCTGAATGTGAAGAATGGCCAGAAAATTTATCCGGCTGCCGACCTCTCCGAACAGATCTCTACTGCGGGGAGAGAGTCGGCAGGGACAGGGGGCATAAAATTCTCCATGAACGGTGCGTTAACAATAGGGACATCCAATGGGACGAATAGGGAAATCCATGAAGAGGTGGGCGCTGAAAACATGTTCCTCTTCGGTCTGAGTGCTGAAGAAATCTCTGCTATGAAATCTGAGGGCTATAATCCCATGGCATACTATAATGAGAATCCGGACCTGAAAGCAGCAGTCGATCTTATCAGCTCAGGATATTTTTCCAAAAAGGATACAGACCTTTTTAAGCCTCTCGTTGACTCACTGCTCTGCCGCGATGAGCAGATGGTCCTTGCCGATTATCAGTCCTATATTGACTGCCAGGACCGCATAAGCATCGCATTCAGAGATAAGGAGAAGTGGGCCGGAATGTCGATCCTCAATGTAGCGCGGATGGGGAAGTTCTCCTCGGACCGGTCGATACGCGAGTACAACGAAAAAATATGGAATGCAGCGCCACTGAAGATCGAGCTTGAGGATAAATAAAGTACGACTGATGATGTGTTACATTTTTAGTTTTATTTAATATATCCGCTTTATATTGTAATCCCTGTTAAACTCCTTCCGAGAGATCATCTTGCTGTTTTCGTCGAGCATCTTGTCGAGTTTTCCGAGTTCTTTTATGGTGAGTACGCCGTCCTTCCTCATTTTTGCGTATCTTCTCCTGATTTCGCTCAGGTTATCCTGCACAATATCTGCTTCGTGCCTGTTGAGTTTTCCTGATGAGAGCCCCTGATTGATCCTCCTCTGCTGGCTATCTATCCGATCCTGGACATCGGCGCCATATAGCTGTCTGGCTGGGTTGTGTTTTTTATTTTTTATCATCTCGCTGTTCTTATCCAGCATTTTGTCCAGGCGTTCCTGTTCATTCTGAGTCAGTATGCCGTTCGCTGTCATCCGTGCATATTTGTCCCTTATCCAGTTTAAATTGTCCTGCAGTATCCCCGCCTCCTTCCGGGTAAGCTCGCCGGATTCTATCCCCTGGTTGATGCGCCTCTGTTGGTTTTCTATCCTTTCATGAAAAATGTCTTGCTTTTGGTTGGTATACCTTTCCTGGTAAGCAGGCCCTTGGCTGGATGCAACACACGATGTGACTATAGACAGCAGCCCGAGAACAATGAAAAGAACAGCTATATTTTTCATAATTTCCCCCTCTTTAAAGAATATGTTATTAGAAATTAAGGCGATTTGCAATATCCTGCAATAACGGTATCTCCATATGTTGTCACAACGCTTCTTCCTCGCAATTATTCTCCGGCGCTGTCGCAATGTTACTTTGCTTTTGAACTCCAACGTATTTGTAAAGCAATCTTGAATACGCTACATTATAATAAAGTTATAGAAAGCGCTTTAGCCAAGAAGGAGTCATTTATGAATAACAAGGGATTGTCAGAAATCATACAGTCAACTTCGCTCCTCAATCAGGTCGTGGGCGCAGAGAAGCTCTTTCTCTCGGGCCGCAGGAAACGGGGCGAAGATCTCGAGAGTGCAGTGCGGTTCTTTCTCGAATTCCTGCATGGCTTTGAGAGTTTTGAATTTGACGGCCCCTGCGTCACGGTCTTCGGGTCCGCGCGGTTTACTGAAAGGCACCGCTATTATGCACTCGCGCGCGAGCTTGGCCGGGCGCTTGCCAACGCAGGCTATGCGGTCATGACCGGAGGAGGCCCCGGTATTATGGAGGCTGCAAACAGGGGCGCCAAGGAAGGCGGGGGTCTGAGCCTGGGCTGCAATATCACGCTTCCCTTTGAACAGAAACCCAATCCCTACCTCGACAAGTTCATCGAATTCGAGCACTTTTTCGTACGCAAGGTAATGCTGGTAAAATACTCCTCGGCCTTTGTCGTTATGCCGGGTGGTTTCGGCACACTTGATGAAGCTTTCGAAGTGATAACACTCGCACAGACGGGAAAACTTGAGCGCTTCCCGGTTGTAGGTATGGTGAGGGACTTCTGGGACCATCTCCGCCGCTTCATGCACGATACCATGCTGGCCGAGGGAACTATAAGTAACGAAGACATGGATTTTATCCAGGGAGCAAATACGGTTGAAGACGCCATCCGTATCATCCGCCGACTTTCACGGGGAAGTTTTTAATCAAATAATTTCTCGATGCTCTGCATCAGGGTTAATCTTTTCCTTATTCTGTCATTCCCGCTTGTCGGGAATCCTTCCGGGGCAGTGTACATTTCCAAAGAGTCAACTCTGTCCGTCAGAGCCATATATGCACCGACTACATCGTGAATGCCCGGATCCGCTTGCCAAGCAGCTCACCTTGACGGAAATATACAAAACAGCGATAATGCTAAAAAATGTTGTGAGAGGACAGTTATGGCAGATGAACATTCATTTGATGTGGTGAGCCAGGTTGATATGCAGGAGGTTTTGAATGCCGTACAGCAGACGGAGAAGGAGATCAGCCAGCGCTTTGATTTCAAAGGCAGCAAAAGCAGTATTGAATTG
>JAKLQR010000071.1 GCA_022013235.1 Thermodesulfovibrionales bacterium
ATTATACGTTCATCGTCGAGTCTTCGGAAAACAGGGAGCGGATAGATACGCTTCTCGCCGGGAGGGCGGATATTACCCGTTCACAAATCCAGAAGTATGTTGCTGAGGGAAACGTTCTTGTCAACGATGAGGTCATCCGTCAGAACTATAAGGTGAAAACCGGAGACCACATTCTCCTTCGCATCGTTGAGAAAGAGACTGAAGGGCTTGTCCCGGAACAGATCCCTTTGCAGATCCTCCATGAAGATTCCCATCTCATTGTAGTCAACAAACCTTCTGCAATGGTCGTGTATCCGGCTGCAGGCCACAGTCATGGCACGCTCATGAATGCCCTTGCCTATCACTGCAAAGAACTTACCGCACCGGGAGGCCCGCTACGGTCGGGGATTGTGCACAGGCTGGACAAGGATACCTCAGGGGTTATGGTGATAGCGCTGGAGGAAAGGGCATATTACAACCTTACGGAGCAGTTCAGGCAGAGGACGATTACCAGGAAATACCTTGCGCTTGTGTACGGGAGCATCAGAAAGAATACCGGTATGATAGAAACGAGTATTGGCAGGTCCGCATCAGACCGGAAAAAGATGTCCACCAGGACGAGAAGAGGCAAAGAGGCAGTTACGACCTGGAGGGTGATTGAGCGGTTTGGGACCGCGACATTTATTGAAGCAAAACTCGGCACCGGACACACGCATCAGATTAGAGTACACTTTGCCTCAATCGGTCACCCGGTGCTTGGAGACAGGATCTATGGGAAAAAAGTTGAGGTTGAAGGGAAGATTAAGGGAACAGGAATGATAAAAATTACTTTCCCGAGGCAGATGCTCCATGCAGAGGTGCTGGGATTCACTCATCCTGAGACAGGCGAATATCTCGAATTCTCAATTCCTGTACCGGAGGATATGGCGCAAAAAATTGAAGAGTTGAGAGGAACTGAAGCCTCTTAATCTTGTTTATTCATCAATATGTCATTCAACACGGCGGATGGAGTATTTTTGCGGATTTAAATTCAGTGGAGATTTATCGGAACAGAATTTCCCTCGGAGGGCGATAGCCCGAGAATGAGCAAAAATACTCCATCTGTCGTGCTCATCCAGGGATTTATGAATACAGGTTAATCCCCGAAGCTTATCCCCAGAGACCGTGCGGTAAGCATAATATCGGAGTCCAGAGGCACAGATTTCATCTGGCCGATGGCTTCTTCAATCGGAACAGGCACGATCGAGGTGGATTGAAGCGCAGCCATCATCCCGAATTTCCCTGCTTCGGCAAACCGTATTGCAGCAGTGCCAAAGCGCAGTGCAAGGAGCCTGTCGAACGTTGTCGGCGCACCGCCTCTCTGAAGATGGCCCAGCACGATATGCCGGGTTTCCTTCCCCGTCAGGGTTGTGATTTCCTCCGCTACTTTTTTGCCGATTCCTCCGAGTCGTATTTCCCCTCCGGGGTTTTCCTTCCCCAGCACTGTCAACTCGCCGCCAACGGGGCTTGCACCCTCTGCTACGACGACGATCGCATAATCCTGCCCTAAGAGCGCAAGCTGGCGTATTTTGTTGCATACTTTCCCGATGTCGAAGGGGATCTCAGGGATAAGGATGACGTCTGCCGACCCTGATATCCCTGAATGAAGGCCAATCCATCCAACGTATCTTCCCATGACCTCAACGACCATAACACGGTCGTGTGATTTTGCGGTGGTATGCAGTTTATCAATAGCCTCAGTGGCGGTGTTGACCGCCGTATCGAATCCGAAGGTGACATCTGTCAACCTGATATCGTTGTCGATAGTTTTGGGAATACCGATAATCGGCAGACCTTTTTTGGTGAACTTATCTGCAATACGCAAACTTCCGTCACCGCCGATTGCGATTAATGCATCGAACCCCAGGGCCTTAAAATTCGCAACAATCTTGTCTGAAATATCGGTTTCGGGGGAATTCCCTTCGGTGTATTTGAAGGGGTCATTCCTGATTGCGGTGCCGAGGATAGTGCCTCCTATATTTGTGATGTCCCAGACCTCCTCAGGCGTAAGCCGGTCGATTTGTTTTGTATCGATCAGTCCGCGATATCCATATTTGATCCCGTACACGCCCCATCCCTTTTTGTAGGCTGCGAGTACGACTCCCCTGATGACCGCGTTCAGGCCGGGGGCGTCTCCGCCGCCAGTGTTGACAGCAATATTCATGGTATAACCTCCACTGCATCTTGTAATGACACCCTCGAAGGAGGATCGGGAATCTTTGACGGATATCCCATAGGGACAATTGTCACCGGCCTTAAATGACGGGGGAGCTTGAGAACTCCGGAAACCGCTTCCTCATTGAAGGCTCCTACCCATGTAGAACCGAGACCGTTTTCATGTGCTACCAGCATCATTCCCATGATGCTGCATGCGACGTCCTGAATTGAATAGAGAAATACGCCTCTTTCGCCATATTTCAATGCGATTCGGCTGTCGGTGCACCCGACAATTACCAGTGGCGCCTCAGCAATAAAATTCTGGTTGAGCGCTGCTGCAGCGAGACTCTTTTTCATCGCAACATTCCTGATAAAATAAAACTTCCTCGCCTGCAGGTTCCCGGCGCTCGGAGCCCATAGAAGGGCCTCGCCGAGTTTCTTGAGAAGCTGATCAGAGATCTCCTTTCTCTGAAAATCCCGGATGCTCCTCCGTAGTTTGATGGCATTGAGAATATCCATATCTATAAATTACCAATTACCAAATTCCAATAACCAAGCGTCAAATTATCAGATATTTTGGATGTTGTAATTTGGTTATGGGTTATTTCAATATTACGGTTTCCAGTATTCTTCAAACTTTCCGTTCCTTGTTATCCATATGACATAGGGAGATTCGGTAACATCTCCTTTTTTGTCAAATCTGATTTTCCCGAGCGCGACGTCGAATTCCATCATGTGTAGTGTATCGGTCAGCGCGCTACCCTCTGTCGTATTGGCTTCCCTGATCGCCGAGAGCAGGATATTGGCGGCGTCATAGGCATAGATGGAGTAAGGACCGGTCTCACCGAAACGGGACTGATAGTTTTCTATAAACCCTTTGGCAGACGGCATATTCTTTGGGTCGGGACTGAAGGTGAGAAACGTCCCCTCTGCCTGTGCTGCTCCTGCAATCTCAATGAACTTCGGATCAATCGTTCCATCGCCGCTCATGAATTTTGCATTCAACCTCAGTTCACGTGCCTGTTTTACGAGAAGCCCTGCTTCCGGGTAAATGCCTCCGAAGAATACCAGTTCCGGGTTCTTGTTCCCGACAGTCGTCAGCACCGTTTTGAAATCCTTGTCACCCTGGACAATACTGCCATAGTACACGACGTTCACTTTGTCGTCGAGAAATTTTTTAAACTCATCAGCGAGCCCCTGGCCATATGTTGTTTTGTCATGGAGAACGGCAACATTCTTCAGTTTCAGCTGTTGTATTACAAAGAGAGCAGCTATGCGTCCCTGCTGATCGTCCCTGCCGCAGACTCTGAATACGCCTTTATACCCCTTTTCGGTCAGCTGGGGATTTGTTGATCCGGGAGTGATCAGGGGAATACCGGCCCTGTTGTATACATCAGATGCAGGGATGGAACAACTTGAGTTGAAATGCCCGATTACACCAACTACGCCGTCATTGACCATTTTGTTGGCGATAGAAACAGCCTGTTTCGGGTCGTGCTGGTCATCGCTTACGACTACCTCTATCTTTTTGCCAAGAACTCCGCCCTGCTTGTTCCACTCTTCAACCGCAAGGGATACGCCATTCTTAAAGTCCATCCCCATCTTGGCCTGATCGCCGGTCATGGGGCCTGCAATGCCGATTTTTATCACGTCCTGTTTTTTCTGGCATCCAACAGAGATAAGACTGATAAGCATAAGGAATAAGAGTGCTCTTTTCATGTAATGCCCTCCTTAGAATAGCGCTTCTTCCTGTCCTCCCCCTGCAAAGGGGAGGAATATAAACTGTTGTACCGGTTACTGATTTGTCAGCCGTATGATATCGAGAAACATCCCGGCGTTTTTTCCAATATCCCCTCTTAGAAGTGCAGACGCAACCGCAACCGCATCCGCTCCTTCTGCCAGAACAGCCCGCACGTTGTCAGGGGTTATGCCTCCGATCGCAATAACCGGGATTCTTATCTCTCTCCTGATCTCTCTGAGCATATCGAGTCCTTTCGGATTCCCGGCGTCTTTCGTCGATGTATGAAAAACAGGCCCGAATCCGATATAGTCAGCCCCCATTTTTTCGGCTTCTTTTGCCTGTTCCATGCTGTGGGTTGATATCCCTATGATTTTCTGCTTCATGATTTTCCGGGCTTCGTTCAGCGGGAGATCATCCTGCCCCAGATGAACGCCGTCCGCATCAACGGCATACGCAATATCAGCATGATCGTTCACAATCAATACCGCCTTGAAATCTCTCGTTATTTTCCGGAGCGTTACGGACTCTTCGTAGATCAGCCGCCTCGAACTCTCTTTATCGCGGTACTGAATCCAGCCAATCCCTGCCCCCAACGCCCTGAGTGCCATGTCCTCAAAAGACAACTGTGATATGGACCGGTCAGTGATACAACACAGCCCCCCGAGATACATAAGGATTATTTATTCTCCAGGTTGTTGCTGTTGTTCATTTTTTCCAGAAATTGCGTATTGAAATTGCCGCTGATAAAGTCAGGGTTGTCGAGCACCTTTTTATGGAAGGGGATGGTTGTGTTGA
>JAKLQR010000072.1 GCA_022013235.1 Thermodesulfovibrionales bacterium
AGAGCACGACATCGGCGATTCCGGACTGGACGACAAGCAGCGCGGTAGTCGCGCCAACATTTCCTGCACCGATTATGGATACTTTCTTCTTCATGGCAGATAGAAATTATAGATGATATGGAAGGGGAATGGCAAGCGGAGGGAGACTATGCTTCTGCGACTTCTTCAGGCAGTTTCTCGAGCTTTACCTTGGCTATCCTCTGCCCCACCATTTCTGAGATCGTTATTTTCTTGCCATCGGACAGGACGATATCGCCGATCTTTGGGATTTTCTGGAGGGAAGTAAGGAGAAAACCGCTCAAGGTCTCATACTCGGTGGATTCAGGGATATCTATCCCGTAATCCTCCTTCAGGTCGCGGATGCTGATCGAAGCATCTATGAGATATGTCTTGTCTCCCTGTTGGACAACAGGACTTTCCGTATCGTATTCGTCCCTTATCTCCCCGACGATCTCTTCAATGAGGTCTTCCATGGTCACGAGGCCTGAAACCCCTCCGTATTCATCTATGACCAGAGCCATATGGACGCGTTTTTTCTGCATTTCCTTCAGGAGACTGCTGATCTTCAGGGTTTCCGGGATGAAGAACGGCGGCTTGATAAGCTTGCGTACGTCAACGCTTCCTTTCGCGAGGGCATTCTGAAAGTCTTTCGCATACAGGATTCCCCGGATGTCATTCAGGTCCTTCCCGATCACCGGATACCGTGAAAACTGCTCCTCGGTGAGCGTATGTTTGATGTCATCAACAGGCATCTGCAGACTGACGGTTACCATCTGGGTGGTCGGCACCATGACCTCCTTCGCAGACATGTCAGTGAATTCAAACACACTGTGAATGAGCGCCTGCTCCGTTGGTTCGAATATTCCCTGCTCCCCGCCTTCCCTGATGAGCATGCGCACTTCCTCCTCGGAGATCGCCCTCCCGGTATGGGTCTTCTTGCCGAAAGGCTTCAGGAGGACATTGGTGCTGAATGTCAATATTTTCACAAAGATGAACGCGGCTTTCGAAAAGGTTTCGACGAGTTTCGCTGTTTTTAACCCCACCCGTTCGGGATTGCTCAACGCGATTGATTTAGGGATAAGTTCGCCGAAAATAAGGAGGAAGTATGTGATGGCAAGCGTCACGATCCCGATTGAAATGACTTCAGCCGAAGCAGCAAAAGGTTGAAAAGGAACCTTTTGGATTGCTGGTTTTATGACCCGGACAGCAGCCGCCCCTCCGATTGCTGCCGCAAGGACTCCTGCGAGGGTAATGCCTATCTGGATAGTGGCAAGGAACCGGTCTGGCTCTTCTTTGAATTTTTTCAGAATGAGCGCGTTCTTGTTCCCTTCTTCTACAAGCTGCCGTATCCGCATCCTTCGTGTTGCGACCACCGCGATCTCTGTCGCGGCGAAAAAGCCGTTCACGATTATAAAGACAACAATGAGAAGGATATCAGACCACATATGCGCTCAATAAAATAACGTTGAGTATAGCGTTCGATCTGGTCGGAAGAAAGATTTCGAAATTCGGATTTGTTGTTCTATGCGGAGGTTCTATGTTCTGCGAACTGTCGCTGTCCATTGTTCTGGTTATTTCAATCGCTTGATGATGGCGTCTGCCATCTGGAAAGTTTTTGCCGCTGTCGGATCATCAGGAGATGGTTTCAGATCATAGGTTACCTCTTTGCCTTCTCCGACAACAGAGGCTACCGCATGTTCTAGTCTCTGTGCGGCGTTGAACTCACCCAGGTATTTCAGCATCATTATGCCTGAGAGTATCATAGCAAGGGGGTTCACTTTGTTCAACCCTTTGTACTTCGGTGCGCTGCCATGCACGGGTTCGAATACTGCGTAGTTCTCACCGAGGTTTGCGCCCGGCGCAACACCGAGCCCTCCGATCAGTCCGGCAGCCAGGTCCGAAACAATATCGCCGTATAAATTCGGCAGTACGATCACGTCATATAACTCAGGTTTCTGAACGAGTTGCATGCACATATTGTCCACAATTTTGTCTTCGAATTCGATGTCC
This sequence comes from Thermodesulfovibrionales bacterium, assembly GCA_022013235.1. Classification (GTDB taxonomy): domain Bacteria; phylum Nitrospirota; class Thermodesulfovibrionia; order Thermodesulfovibrionales; family SM23-35; genus JAKLQR01. Next base: position 2,011 of record JAKLQR010000072.1, read on the forward strand.
ACATACTCTTGTGCAACATTCCGCGCGACCTCGAGGAAGAGGCCGTCTGAATATTTCATGATGTTTGCCTTGTGGACTGCGGTGACCTTTTTCCTCTTGTTCTTCCGTGCATAGTCAAAGGCGAAACGGACGATTCGTTCAGTGCCAAATACGGAAATAGGTTTGATGCTGATACCCGAGTCCGGCCTGATCTGTTTTCCTGTGAGTTTCTGGATCGTTCTAATGAGTTCCTGCGCGCCGGCCGAGTCCTTTTCAAACTCAATGCCTGCATATAAATCCTCTGTATTTTCCCTTACGATAACAAGGTCGACATTCTCATATCTTGTCTTGACTCCTTTGATAACTTGGGAAGGTCTGAGGCAGCAGTAAAGGTCAAGCGCCTGCCTCAATGTCACATTGACGCTCCTGAACCCGGTCCCCACAGGCGTAGTGACAGGCCCCTTGATGGCAACCTTGTTCTTCTGAATGGAATCGAGTACCCTCTGAGGTAGCGGAGTTCCTTCTTTTTCAAAGACATCGAGTCCGGCGTCCTGCACGTCCCATTGTATGGGAACACCTGTCGCTTCAATCACCCGCTTTGTCGCCTCTGATAGTTCAGGTCCTGTGCCGTCGCCGGGTATTAAAGTGATCGTATGCATTATATCTTTATATCTTTACTGTCAGTAGCATTTGTACGATATCAGGATAGGTGGCAATGAACCGCAGTTCATCGTCAGTGAGAGGCTTCTGGGTATGAAGGTTGGCATACTGCACGAGTTCGAGAATCCGTCTCGCCTCATTATCAGTATTGAAGTGGATGCCGAGTTTGTCATAGACGTGTCTGAACCCCTTGATCCCGCCGTACCCTCCTGTCGTGATGACTCTCCCTGTTTCAGTAAGCTCCGGTTCACCCCTCCCCACGTCTTCGGGATCGTATAATTCATAGTTCCGGCGGTCTTTCAGCGCTCCGTCAGCATGTATGCCGGATTCATGGGCAAAGGCATTTGCGCCGATGCCCGGCTGATTAATCGGGATGGGGATATTGAATGCATAGGATGCGTAGCGAGCGAGCCTCCAGGCCATTTTCAGGTCTACGTGTTCATCGAGGGGTAATTTGTCTTTCAACCCCTGTGAAAATTTCAGGGCCAGGATAGTCGATACGAGGTCGCAGTTGCCGCAGCGTTCTCCATATCCGTTCACCGTCGTATTAATATATGAATCAACGCCGCATTCTATCGCACCCTGCGCGCCTGCAATCGAGACTGCTTCCGCCATGCCAAGGTCATTATGGCAGTGCATTTCTATAGGGAACTTTGTCGCGAGCGCCAATGTCTTGATCCGCTCATAAATGGTAATGGGGTCGTCAGTCCCGAGGGTATCGCAATATCTGAAACGGTCAGCGCCGGCCTCTTTCCCTGCGTTGATGAATTCGAGCAACCCGTTCAGCTCTGTCCTCGATGCATCCTCAGCATTGATCCCTATCGTCTCCGCCCCAAGTTCTCTTGCCGTCTTGACCGATTCAATAAGAGATTTCAGGAGGTCTTTAAAGACTTTTTTCCCCTGGAATTTTCCGGCAATCATGATCTCCGAAGTCGAGATCGAGATGTTGAGGTGTTTCAGTTCCGGACAGTTCTTGAAACTCAGTTGCACGTCTTCGGGGACTGCCCTGCACCAGCCTTCGAGGTGGGTTCTCTTTATCGCGCCGAGTTTAACCAGTTCGAGATTTGCATTAATATAGTTCACTTCATGCTTCAACGTGGGGAACCCGATCTCGCTCTGAAAGAGCCCCATTTCATCGAAATAGGTGTTAAGCATTGTTTTAGCCAGTTTGGGGAGGAGAATCCTCGACGTCTGGACGCCGTCCCTGTTTGTTACATCAATGAGATATACTTTTCCTTTCATGTCATTTCTACTCTTTCCATAAATTTTCACCCCTTCAGTTCTTCTCTTATGGCGGGGTATTCACAACAGGCACACGAATGGCGCCCTTGAAATTTATCGCAAGATTATCTTAACCTTACCTTGAGCTTCACAACTCATATTATCCCACAATTTTATTATGAATTACAATAACATATCCCATAAGCCTGTCTGTTGTGATTCCCTGCCCGGGAAATAAACACTGGAAAAGAGAGAGACTCTTTGTTAAAATTAAAGCCAATTTGAGGTGAACAGATGGATTTTAAGGGACAGGTTGCGGTTATCACCGGAGGGACGCGCGGCATCGGAAAGGCCATTGCCGAGAGTTTGGCAGGGAAGGGTGTAAATCTCGCTGTCGCAAGCAGAAGTGAACAGGACGCGCGCGAGGTGGCTTCTGCCCTTTCCGCTCAAGGAGTCAAGGCGCTTGGGATGAAACTCGATGTCTCCAGAGCGGAAGATGTCGAGAGAGTCTTTGAAGAAGTCCGGAAGGAGTTCGGCAGGATAGATATTCTGGTGAATAATGCCGGCATCACAAAAGACGGACTCCTGATGCGCATGAGCGAAGAGGCATGGGATTCCGTAATGGATATTAACCTGAAGGGAGCTTTCCTCTGTACGAAGGAGGCGATAAAGGACATGGCCAGGCAGCGGTACGGGAGGATTGTCAATATCACCTCGGTTGCGGGTTTCATGGGAAATCCCGGACAGGCGAATTACAGCGCGTCCAAGGCCGGTATTGTTGGGTTTACCAAAACAGTCGCAAGAGAATATGCAGGCAGGGAGGTCACAGCGAATGCGGTAGCCCCCGGGTTTATAGAGACTGCCATGACTGAAGTCCTTTCTGAAAAGATCAGAGAGGAGATGAAAAAACTTATCCCTCTGGGAAGGTTCGGTTCAGTCGGGGATATTGCCCAAGCGGTTCTCTTTCTCGCTGCGCCTGATTCAGGATATATAACCGGACAGGTAATCCATGTGAACGGCGGCATGTATATGTGACAAAGCTATCAGCGCCGGTATTCGTGTTTCCTTCATTTCGTATCGAGTAACTGGCAACTAAGAACTAAGAACTAAGAACTAAGATGGAGGTGTGTAAATGATCGAAGAAAAGGTGAAAGAAATAATAGCAAAACAGCTCGGAGTGAGCGCTGCAGAGGTAATCCCCGATGCATCGTTCGTTGAAGACCTCGGCGCTGATTCACTGGATACGGTCGAACTTGTGATGGCGTTTGAAGAGGCTTTCGGAATCGAGATACCTGATGAAGATGCTGAGAAGATCGCCAAAGTCAAGGACGCTATCGAATATATCAACAAAAAGAAAACTGCCTAGCAGGATAAGAATACCCTGATGGAAAAAAAGAAGGTTGTCGTTACCGGGCTGGGACTCATTACCCCGCTTGGTATCGGTTTACAAGCAAGCTGGGAAGGCATTGTTGGGGGAAGGTCAGGTATTGTCAGAATTACCCAGTTTGATACGTCAGGATTCCCTACCCAGATCGCCGGCGAGGTCAAAGGCTTCAATGCCGAGGACTATATCGAGCTCAAAGAGATCAAAAAGATGGACCGGTTTATCCACTTTGCGCTCGCTGCGGCGGGTATGGCCCTTGATGACGCCGGCCTGAAGATAACGGAGGAAACGGCAGAGAGAACAGGGGTAATCGTCGGTTCAGGCATAGGCGGACTCCATGCGATTGAGCACTATCATTCCGTATTGCTCGAAAAGGGACCAAAAAGGATAACCCCTTTCTTTATCCCGATGCTTATAGTGAACCTTGCATCAGGACAAATATCGATGAAGTTTGGGGCAAAAGGGCCAAACTCGGCGGTTGCGACTGCATGCGCTACCGGCAGCCACGCAATCGGCGACGCCTTCAAGATTATTCAGAGAGGCGATGCTGATATAATGATCGCCGGGGGAACAGAGGCAGTCATCACCCCTCTCGGCATCGGGGGGTTTAACGCCATGAAAGCGCTCTCTACAAGGAATGAAGAGCCTGAGAAGGCGAGCAGGCCCTTTGACAGAGACAGAGACGGATTTATTATGGGAGAAGGGTCGGGGATACTTATACTCGAAAGCATCGAGAGCGCCCTGAACAGAGGGGCTAAAATTTATGCGGAACTCGTGGGATACGGTATGACCGCAGATGCGTATCATATGACGTCTCCGTCCCCGCACGGCGAGGGGGCCGCGCGATGTATGGCCATGGCTTTGCGGGATGGAAATGTGCAGCCGTCGGACGTGAGTTACATCAATGCCCATGGCACCTCAACGAAACATGGCGACGAACTTGAGACACAGGCCATTAAAACGGTATTTCAAGAGGATGCATACAGGATCCCTGTCAGTTCAACAAAGTCCATGACAGGACATCTCCTTGGCGCAGCCGGTGGTGTTGAGGCTATTTGCACAGCCCTCAGCATTTACCATGACCTGATTCCTCCAACGATCAATCTCGATAATCCCGATCCCGAATGTGATCTCGACTATGTCCCCCATCTCGCGAGAAAAGCCGATGTCCGGTATGCCTTGACCAATTCGTTCGGATTCGGTGGAACAAACGCCTGTCTCCTGTTCAGGAAATTTGAAAACTAGCCTGTTTTTTTAGCAATGCAGAATAATGACTATACCGCATTAGAACAGTCTCTCGGATATTCTTTCCGGGACAGACAGCTTCTTATAGAAGCACTGACACACCGGTCTTTTTATCACGAGCATCCCGATCAGGCATATGCGTACAATGAAAGGCTTGAATTCCTTGGTGATTCAGTCCTCGGATTCGTAATCGTTGAGTATCTCTATTCTCTGGAAAGCAAGCTTCCGGAATCGGTAATGGCCAAGACAAAGTCCTATATTGTCAAGGAGGCTGTGCTCTCCGATCTGGCTTCACACATATCGCTTGGCAAACATCTCCGTCTCGGGAAAGGAGAAGAGACGACAGGGGGAAGAACAAAAAGGTCCCTGCTCGCAGACGCTATCGAGGCCGTATTGGGTGCGCTTTACCTCGACGGCGGATTAGGGGAGGCAAGAAGACTGATCCTGAGATTCCTGAAAGAAAAAATTGATTCCATTATAAGTTCCGGTGAATTTCACGATTCCAAAACGGAGTTACAGGAAAAGACCCAGATGCTCTTCGGTTTGATACCGACCTACAAAATCATCAGGCAGGAAGGGGAAGAACACAAGAAAATCTTCACCATCGAAGTGCATATAGCCGGGGAGCACTACGGGACAGGCATCGGGAAAAGCAAGAAAGAAGCAGAAATCTCCGCCGCAAAAGAAGCTCTCAAAAAACTCTCACTGTAATCATTTGTCAGCGCATGTTTGACGATCCGGCGCTTTTTTGGTAACGTTTCACTAATGAGGCCTGTCTGTATAAAGAACAAGACAGGTTTACACACTGCCGTAATAAGACCAAAGGAGGTGAATCTCGTGGCAAAAGATCCGGTTTGCAACATGGACGTTGATGAAAAAAAGGCTGCCGCAACGAGTCTGTATAAAGGAGAAACGTATTATTTCTGCGCGAAAATCTGCAAAGAGAAATTTGAAAAGGAGCCGGAGAAGTATAGCAAGAAAGAAGAGGGATAACACGGACAGGCCCTGCTAAATCCAATCGGAAAAATCATTGAATCTCATGAGGAGAAAAATATGAAGCAATTTATCCTGGCAGCTGTTTTTGTATTTATAAGTACCGCATCACCCTCTGCACAGACAGTCATAACAGAAGGTACGATTCCGCAACACGCTCCGCAGCATGAATGCAAAGCTGCCTGCGCTCAACCATGGCTTAAGAAGGCAATAGACCTTTATGATTCACTCTTGAAACATCCGGAGTCAATGACCCCGGTCTCACAGGAAGAGGTCCGGGATAATCTGCAAAAGGCGTATGACTGTCTCACAAAGAGTCAATAACGAAGGAGAGACACAGGGGGAGAAATCCGTGTCCGGATCCGCATAGGGAACAGAAAGAAATCGTTTTTCCGCATATGAGGAGGGGCGCGAATTTATTGCCGATAACCCCGGTGTGTGGTTCCACCACTGCCATAACCTTTATCACATGGAGGCAGTGATGGCGAACCTTGTGAAAGTGCTGCCACCGCAATTACGGAAAGGCAGCAGATAAAAAGGAGGCAATATGTACGCAGTAGTTTTTCAGAACGGCATTTCAGCCCAATAGGGCGGCTACGGCCAGAATATGGGCCCGGGCATGATGAACTGGGGATATGGCATGGGCTGGTTCATGGGCATCGTGAATATAATTTTCTGGGTGGCGGTTATTGTCGGCGTTATTTATCTCATCAAGTGGCTTGCCGCTTCATCCAGGCAGGGAGGGGACCAGCCGAAGGCAGAGGATTCAGCAATGGAAATCCTCAGGAAACGCTATGCTGCAGGAGAAATAAGCAAAGAGGAGTTTGAAGAGAAGAAAAGGTATCTGGAAAAATAACGGCAGCCCGAAGGAAAACGGACTGCCGCCAGAATTGTCGATGCTCCTTAAAAAAATTGAGTCGGATACATGATTGTAAGTTTTCTCACCTATAATCAGTGATTTCATAAATTGCAAACCCTTAATAGAGAGAACAGGATAGATTTCAAAGGGTATCTTCAAACCGGGCAAAGAACATGTCACGATACGAGCGGACATGAAATCCCCTGTACGGGCAGCGGACAGGATGCTGAATTCAAATGGGGTGTCCCATGGCCCGAACCAAGGTTCAGCCAACAGGAGGAGACTGTTCTCGATAACCTTACCGGTCTTGTCTGGACACGAAATGCCAATCTCGCCGAGTTTCCTCTCACCTGGACAGAATCCTTAGAATATATCAGGCGCATGAACCGTGAAAAAGTTTTCGGGAACTCAGACTGGAGGCTTCCCAACCGGAGGGAACTCAGGAGCCTCATAAGTCACCATACAAGTAAGCCTGCCTTGCCTGAAGGACATCCATTTTCCAAGGTTTTCTTCGGGTGGTACTGGACATCTACCACCGCAGCGATAAACCCCGCTTATGCGTGGTATATCCACATGGAAGGCGCCCGAATGTTCTATGGGTCCAAGGAGCAAATGTATTTGCTCTGGCCGGTTCGCGGCGAAGGGTATAGCATTCTCCCGGTTACCGGACAAACGCAATGTTATGATACGAAAGGGAAGATTGTCCCATGTCATAGTTCAGGTCAGGACGGTGAGTTCCGCAATGGAAGCGAGTGGCCAAGTCCTCGATTTGAAGTCGCCTCTGATATGGTTGTCGACCGTCTCTCCGGTCTATCCTGGCTTAGACATGCAAATCTGACAGGAAGGGAAGTTACGTGGGAAGGAGCTTTACAGGCTGTAGCAGAATATAATCGGGTATTTCATGGAAGATATATTTGGAGGCTCCCGAACATCAATGAACTGGAATCATTAGTCGACTGCAGCATGCACAGCCCTGCGTTGCCAAAAGGGCATCCGTTCATAGATGTCCGGGAAGGGTACTGGTCATCGACGACCAGCATGTTCGGGCCGGACTGGGCATGGGCGTTCTATCTGACAAAAGGAGCGGTTGGTGTTGGCCAGAAGAGGGGCGCTCATTTTTACGTATGGGCAGTTGGAAATGCTCTGGAAAATAAGCGTTTTAAAGAAATTTTTGGGGCTTGAAGTGAACAAAATACTATGCAGGTTCATGAAGTTTTCTTCCTGCCGGTTTCATTGACAGAATATATACCGTCCCCTATACTTTTTATGAGAAGTCCAACATGGAACTCAACTGCCTTCTCGAAAGGAAATAATTGACTGCAGCATTGAAAGCTTGATATGGTTAAAAATCTCCTTTTAGCTCCCGGGACCTTACTGAATGATAAGTGGCTTATCATCGATCTTATCGGTACAGGGGGGATGGGAGAGGTTTATTCAGCCCGTCAATTGAACCTCAATCGTGATGTGGCCATAAAGGTCATTTCGGACGATTTCCTCGATTCGTTTGGAGAAGATGAAAGCGAAAAAGAAAAAAACCTGCAGCGGTTTCGAAGGGAAGTCCAGACCATGTCGCAGGTCCGGCATCCGAATGTCCTCCAGACCTTTGATTACGGCCAAACCTCAATAGCAAGGGACGATGCGGAAGTTCACCTCGAATATATCGTCATGGAATATGTGCCTGGATCCACGCTCAAGTTCACCATGTCCGAAGAGGGGTTTCATGCGAATGAACAACAGATTAAGTCATGGCTCATAAAATACTTTTTACCCGTCCTCGATGGAGTACAGGCTCTGCATGACGCCGGTATTATTCACAGGGATCTAAAGCCTGACAACATACTCATGGACGGGGATATTCCGAAAATCGCTGATTTCGGGTTGGCCCGTTCCTTCAGGTTAAAGCCGGTTACCCAGTCTCTGGATATCCACGGGACTATGAACTACATGCCGTCAGAGCAGTTTATTGATTTCAAACGGGCAGACCAACGGTCTGACATTTATTCTATGGGAAAGATACTGTTCGAGGCTGTATCCGGGAAAACAGCGAACGGGAAAGTCCCGTTCAAGGAAGTTGGTTTGGCCAACACGGGGACGCCTTTTCTCCGGAAACTGGACCAGATAATCCGTCTTGCTACTGCGGAAGAGAAAGAGAAGAGACTCCCGTCAATAGAACAATTCCGCACTTTAATCCTGGAGGCGATACAAGAGACAGAGGCTGAGGCGGTCAGCAAGCCCGCAGAGGGAGAAGGGCAAATCCGGGCGGCCCGTAAGATACCTCAATGGACCGGACGTGCTGTTGGATTAACCATAGCATTGCTGTTGCTTGTTATCGCAGTCCGTTGGTATATGAAAGGGCAACTCCTTGAAGAAAAAAAAGAAACGCACCTTCCCCAAGAGCTCTCAGAGGAAAGAGGGCGCGCGCCGGTTTCTGCGGTCCCGCTGAAAGATCTCCCTAGAATCATGATGAGCGAAGACGGATTAATGATGGTCCGAATCGACGCTCCAAAACCTTTCTATGCAGGCGCACGGGAAATAACTTTCCAGAATTACGCAGATTTTCTGAATGAGGTGAAGGAAGAGGTGACTGTTGAAAAGGGAGTGGTCAAGTGGAACAACGAGATATGGCTGCTCATGGGAGAGGGCAAGGAACCTTATGAACAAATCATCTATGAGCACAATCGGTTTCATATCCGCGACACCCGCTATGCCTTTCATCCGGTTGTGCGCGTGACCTGGTACGGGGCCACAGCCTACGCAAGTCACTTCAGAAAGCGGTTGGCTGCTGCGGAGGAATTGAGAGAGGCACTTTTATATCTGGAACATAATACCGCTTCGTTAAAAAAGGAGAACAACGAACTGCAGATCAGGACCGGCGAAATAAAAGAATGGGTTTTGAATAAGAGAGAACAGGATAAAACCGGGCCGGGGCTAAGGCCCTCTCAGGAAAAATTTCCTTATCAGAGCGGGATATTTTCCAAGCAGCCTTCTCTTGAAAAAGCACATGTCGAAGAACGTTTTCCCTGGGAAGGTTTCAAGGATGTTGGATTCCGATGCATTTATGATCCGCCTTTGGGGAAAAAATAAAAAAACGCTTCTTACGCTTATATCTCAATCATAATAATTGACGTAGCGTAAAAGCGTGTCACATATTAAACAGTCTATAGTTATTAACAGTCTCATAATAATAAATACATAAATGATCCCCCTCACCCTTTCCCTCTCCCTCCGGGGGAGAGGGGATTATAGTTAATTCCTCCCCCTTGAGGGTCTACGACTCGTAGAGGGGAGGGTTGGGAGAGGGTGAAATATGAATACTATTTTGAGACCGTTAATAACTGTTACGACTAAACCCTTTTGAGCCAAACTTAAGAGTGACAATTATTGGTTGAAAGACGCAAGCAAGAGGGCGAGGCAATAATTATATCGCCCTCTTGCTATAGTGCAATAATTTAGAAGGCAGCAGCAATCTGGAGGGTAATCCGATTATCTCTCATGACATTATCTGGTTTATCAGTCTGCGTCCAGTATTCTACAAAACCTTTTATATTCTCCGTGAAATAATATCCCACGTTCAGAGTCAACTCTTTATATTTATCGTTTCCATCATTTTCCTCATAACTGTCAAACCGAATGAGGGGAACGACAAGGGGTCGTGTGTCTTTTTTCCATACATAAAATGCTTGGGTATACCATGCATTATTATCCTCACTCCCCGATGTCTCCCGGTCGTCCTTTGCATGAAGATATGCGCCAGTTAATCTAACATTGGAATAATCTACCTGAAGATCGAACCCATAACGGCTAAAGTCCCTCTCTATATCGTCTTCATCCCACTTGCCGGTGATACCAAATGTACCTAAGGTTAATTCAGGGATGATATCCACTGCAAGCCGGCCATGAAAATTATTTGCATTCTTCCCCTCAGCATCATCGGCAACACCACTAAAACCAACACTATAGAATAATTTTCCGAGTGACCTGCCGTATAATGCAATAGTCTGACGGGCAGCACTGAGGGTTCCTTCGTTATCAGCTCCGCCGAATGGATTGTCGATAACCGAATAGGCGCCTCTTGTCAATTTTCTTTTTTCTGACAATGTATCATAAGGATCTGCCCATAATACCGGCGAATAAGATAATTGGATATTCAATGCTTTCATCGGATGATATCCAAGAACACCGGTGCTGATCTCAGGCTCAAAATCCTTCTCATCCTCTGCTTCTATCTCAAGAAAACCCGATACATTCTTATACAATAGCCCAGCTACCATTAGCTCCACTTCATGCAATGCCCTTACTTTCCTGACATCGCTCTTTTTCTCATCATATGGTCGGGATACGATAACCGCAGCAAGGGGGATATGTTTGTCCCATTGCAGGAAATCGGAAATTACCTCAGTTTGTTCATTGCCGGGGAACTTATAGCCATTTTCCTTAAAGGTCCTCCCCACCTGATTCAACTGGGGCCATGCCAAGTGACAACTACCACAGTTCATCTGATACTTTCTTGCAAAGGCCGGGATCGCATTTGAATCTTCCGGAATCAAAGATACGCAGAGAAATACCATAGCAGCTATTAATATCGTTATTACGGAAAAACGTCTCATAATGTCTACCTCCTTTTTTCAGCTTGCTCCATCAAAGATGGATCCTTACTTCAGGCTACTTTGGTTGCATCAGGTTCAAACCCTGTTCAGATGTTATGTATGCGTATAATTCTTTAGCCTGTTTATCCATTATTGTTCCTTGAGAAAATGGGGGCATAGGTGCGGTTGGATTGCGGATAAAGGCAAGAAAAGTCTGATAATCTGTTAATTTCCGGGAACCTTTTACAGGTTTATCGGGGTTAATTATGTTGCCACCATTTTGGTGACAAGCCCGACAATGTGCATTAAATATATCAGCTCCGGCGGACAGCAATGAAGACTGTTGTGATTCTTTACCTTGCACTAACCCTGCCACGTCGTATCCAATCTTATCTCCTCCCAGTAATCCTAATAGCCC
>JAKLQR010000073.1 GCA_022013235.1 Thermodesulfovibrionales bacterium
ATTCTGGGCGGCGGATTAAAATTTTCCATGATCACGCAAAAACCGGTAATCGCTGCGGTGCCTTTTTCGGTATCGATCAATACTGTCATGCCTCCTTCGGTATGGGCAGGGGTGTGTATTACCCTGATGCCGGGAAGGATGCCGGCATCTCCGGACAATTTCCGGATCTGACCGTTCTTTTCAACGTCGGCGATATAATCTTCCATATACCGGAAGTCCAGCGGATGAGGGTTGTGGATGCTTTCGAGTTCCTTTTCATGTACATAGAACACTGCGTTCCTGCATTTATCGTCATTCTCGCAATGGTCGTTATGCAAGTGAGTGTGGATTACAATATCGATGTCTTCAGGTTTCAAACCCCACAGGGCAAGGCCTTCTTCGAATGTGTAAATCTTTCCTCCAATAGCTTCCTCCCGCTCCTTTGATTTCAGGGGAGCGAATTCTCCCGTATCAACAAGGATCTTTTTATCTCCACCCTCGATATACCAGCAGTATATCGGAATGGTATAGGGCTTTCCGTAGTCATGCTGGTAAGTCATCATTCCCTTGTCGAAAGCTTTTGTGCCCATTACGATGGGGTGTATCTTATAAATGTTTTGTAAACTCATGCTATTCCCCTCATATTTTTATAGTAGCTATTACTAAGGAAAATATTCAACAGAGACAACTCCTATTGAATATCCTCACAAATGTCATCTGTCCATCGAGCGATATGACCTCTTGCTCGAAGAGGAATGTTTTTTACTTGACAAAATAGAATCATAAAGATATTATATTAATAATGATAATCATTATCAATAAGAAAAGAAAGGGATAGCGAATGCCCTGGAAAGATGGCACAGGTCCTCCGTGGTTGCAGGGGAAATTCAAGGGATGTGGTTACAGACTGACAGTACCCAGACAGGCTATTCTGGATGTTCTGAATAGCACAACCGAACATCTCTCTGCTGAAGATACTTATCTGAAGGTACATAAAGTACATCCTGCGATCGGGTTGACGACTGTGTATCGAACATTAGAATTGCTTGTACAAACGGGGATGGTGTTCAAATTCGACTTTGGCGATGGCAGAGCCAGATATGAATTATCTGAAGGTCCAAAGGGGATAGGACACCATCACCACCTTGTTTGCACCGGCTGCGGAAGAATAATTGATTACACGGATTTCATTGATGAAGAAGTAGAGTTGCTGAAAAGGACAGAGAAAGGACTCTCGAAAAAATACAATTTTAAGATAACTAATCATATGATACAGTTTCACGGACTGTGCGAAAAATGTCAGTAGATATATTTTTTGCATTAAATTGATAATGATTATCATTAACAAAAGAGAGGAGGTGAAATAAGATGCCATTCGGTGACAGAACAGGACCTCAGGGTTTAGGTCCGAGGACAGGAAGAGGGGCAGGATATTGTTCCGGTTTTGGTATGTCCAGTTCTATGAATCCTGTGCCTGGTGGATTGGGATTTGGCTTCGGTCGTGGACGCGGACGGCGGAATTGCTACCGTGCAACCGGTCTTCCTGGATGGGCAAGAGCAGGTTATGAATATCCTTATGCACCATCATTTACCGCGAAAGAGGAGAAAAACTTTCTCAGGGAAGAGGCAGAATTTCTGAGGAAGCAGCTCGAAGACATACAGAATCGGATCAGTAACTTGGAGAAGGCCGAAACACAGGGAAGCTGACAAGAAACACCAGATTGTCATTGCGATTCTGCTCCCCCTTCCTTCATCAAGGGCAGACGTTTTAAATATTCTGCCTTGAGGGCGGATCGCAATGACCTTTTTCTAAACGAAAATGGAGGTGAAAGAGAGTGAAAGTTGCAATATCTACAGACGGAGGATTCGTATCGGAACATTTCGGAAGGTGTCCGTTTTTTACTATAGTTGATATTGAAGAGGGAAGGGTTACAAGTACTAATAATTTAGAAAATCCAGGACATCAGCCAGGGGCAATCCCTCAATTTCTCCATCAAAAGGAAGTCAATTGTATTGTAGCTGGCGGCATGGGGATGCGTGCGAGAGGCTTTTTTGATGAGGCAGGCATTCAGGCGATTTTAGGTGTTACAGGAAAAATTGATGAGGTAATTCGGGCGCTGCTGAGCGGGACGTTGGAAGGCGGTGAGAGTCTCTGTAAGCCGGGTGCGGGTAAAGGATATGGTCTCGATAAGGCGGTGTGTGACCATCCTCACGAAAAGCATGATAAGTGTAAACATTAAAAAGAGGAGATAATTGTGAAAATTTGTGTAACAGCGCAAGGGGATAATCTGGATGCACCGGTTGATCCGCGATTTGGGAGGTGCCAGTACTTCGTTATTGTGGACACAGATACAATAGAATTTGAGGCGATAAAAAATCCGAACATTGATGCGAGCGGTGGTGCAGGGATACAATCAGGACAGATTATGGCTGACAGGCAGGTAAAAGCAGTTGTTACAGGCAATGTAGGTCCGAATGCTTTTGAGACACTCAATGCCGCGGGGATTTCTGTAATAACCGGTGCATCAGGTAATGTCAGGCAAGCCATGGAAAAATATAAAAAAGGGGAATTGAAACCAACACAAGGACCAACAACCGGCGCCATGATGGCGCATGGAAAATGAGGAGGTGATTGAGATGCCAAGAGGCCAGGGGCAGGGTTCCGGTACAGGCGCGGGGACGGGAAGAGGCGGAAAGGGAGGCAACAGACGTGGTGGAGGCCCGGGAGGTAATTGTATCTGCCCGAATTGTGGGGAGAAGGCTGTCCATCAGCAGGGGGTTCCCTGTTATTCAATCATATGCCCCAAATGCGGGGCAAAAATGATGAGGGAATAGAGATGATAGAGACACAGTCATTCCTGCAGAAAGAGATAAGCCAACTCAGAGCTGTCAGTTATATCTTCGCTGTTCTGTCGTATTTGCAGGATGAACCTTTGTGCGGAAGATGCAGTTCATTTGTAAAGGTTTTTGAGAAA
>JAKLQR010000074.1 GCA_022013235.1 Thermodesulfovibrionales bacterium
AACCAGCCGAACCACAGGAGCCCGGCGCCGGTAACCACAAGGGTCAGGTTGCTCGGCTTGAGTGAGGCTTCGCGTCTTTTGCCGAGGACCAGGGCGCCCACGAGCGCTGCAATCCCTGCGTTCACATGTACTACTGTGCCGCCTGCAAAATCGAGTGCCCCGAGCTGCGCAAGAAACCCGCCGCCCCATACCCAATGGGCTACGGGAACATATACCAGCGTCATCCAGAGTATTGAGAAGAGTATCCAGGCGGAGAATTTCATCCTCTCAATGAATGCGCCGCTTGCAAGCGCTACCGTGATCGCTGCGAATGTCATCTGAAATACTATAAAAATGAATTCAGGGATGGTCATCGACAGGCTTTCAACGGTCACCCCGGAAAGGAAGAGCTTTTCAGCGCTCCCGATAAATCCTCCGATATCCGAACCGAAAGTGAACGTATACCCGTAGGCAATCCACAGGAAACTTACGATGCAATACGTTACAAAAGACATCGCCATGGTATTAAGGGTGTCTTTCCTTTTCGCGAGACCGCCGTAAAACAGCGCGAGCCCCGGAAGTGTCATCAGCATTACGAGCGCGGTAGCGACAATCATCCAGGCGGTATCGCCTGTGTCGAGCTTGGGAGCAGGGGCCTCCTCAACTGCCGGAACCGCTTCATCCATAGGGGCTGGCTGAGCAGGCAAAGCCTGCTCAGCTGCTGGAAGGGTTGGAGGGTTAGCCTGCTCTTCAGCAAAAGCCCATCCGCTTAAAAGCGTCAGCGTTAATATCGTGAATAGAACAAAATTCTTCATTCTTTGCCTCCGTTAAAAGCTCAGTGCCAGGTTGACGCCGCCGTAGAAAATGTCCTTGTCACCATCATCACTGATGTTTTTTATCGCCTCTTTCGCGTCGTTGCTCAAGGGGAACGAGTAAGCGATCTTCGGTGTTACGGATACTGCCTTCCATACAGGGATAGTCATTGAGGAAGAGATTTCACCATTGTAGAAGTTGTTGAAGTCCTCACCATTTTTGTCATATCCCATTACCTTGTTTTTGATGTTATAGCTCACCGATGCTCCCAGGTCCAATGACATTTCTTTCATGACCTCGAAAGAATGTCCGACTGAAGCAACCACGAAAGCACCCTGCCCCTCATCATAATCATAGTAGATTGTGAGTGTCGGGCTGAGCAGAGTGTCATAGCCAGCAGAGACGAAGAGTTCCTGTGTGTCATTCGCGCCGTCCAGTGCATAATAAATATATCCGGCGGTAAGGCTGATCTTGTCGATCGAGCGGGTATAGGTCAGGGTTACGTCCGTCTCTGTCATTTCGCCATGTCCGGTATCGCTGCTGGTTGCTTCCGGTCTGTCAGAGTCATAGTTTGCCCATATATTTGCGCCAAACACTCCATAGGTTATGGCTACGGACGGCTGGACTACCCAACTATTTCTTAACTTCTGTCCTCTCCATACATAATTGCTCATGACATCTGCCGAAACACTTCCCTCTGTCTTGATGTCTTCTGCATAGAGACTTCCTGCCGCCATTACTGCAATGATCATTGCCAGAACCAAAACTCTAAAACTTTTCATTTTTCCCTCCGGTATGTTGGTTATTTATATTTTTGCTGCGTACTGCGTACTGCGTAGTGTGCTTAGTGCTTAATGTTCTCCATCCTCCTCCTTTCTGATTTTGTATTTCCTGATCTTGTATCCAATCATCCTTTCCGTTATATCCAGCTTTTTTGCAGCCCTTGCCATTATCCAGTTGGATGTTCTCATTGCATTGAGTATCTCTTCTCTCTCTATCTCTTTCACTTTTTCCCTTAGCGATCCCATCGTCTCACCTGTTCTCTTTATATCGAAAACCGTGCCAGTTTGCAACTTGTTGATTTAAAAAAGGAAAGGTTCTTTTTTAATGCTACAATTTTGCATGACGCTACAATTTTGTAGTACAAATAGTGGTGCGCACAGCAGTTTTCCGGGCGAGAGGAGGGAATGCCGGAATTTTATGGGCAGAGCAAGTTTTCTATGAAAGCCGCATGATCAGTACTCTATGAAACAAAATGAATGCCATTCGAAGTATTCAGCGGGTATTTAGCCACAAGACAAGGCTTGCCACTCTTATCTTGCTCTATATGTTGTCATGAAAATCTTTATATAGTATTAGGCAGTTTCGCCTAAATCTTCTGCGATTGCCTGGAACTGGACTAAAGCTGCCTGGAGGTCTTCGACGATCTCGCGGGCGAGGATGTCGGGGTCAGGAAGGTTGTCGGAATCTTCGATGCTTTCGTCTTTGAGCCAGAAGATGTCGAGGCTTGCTTTGTCCCGGTTAACCAGCTCTTCATAATCGAAGGCCCGCCAGCGGCCTTCCGGTTTTTTCTCTGACCATGTGGGTTTTCTGTTATGACGGTTCTCCGGGTTATAACATTTTACGAACTCGTCAAGATCGCTGCGTTTGAGCGGATTTGTCTTGAGGGTAAAATCCTTATTCGTCCTGAAGTCATAAATCCAAAGTTTCTTTGTCCATGGTTTCTCTGAGGCAGGCTTTTTGTCAAAGAAGAGCACATTTGCCTTAACTCCCTGGGCATAAAATAGACCTGTAGGGAGTCTCAACAAAGTATGCACATCGCATTCATGGAGCAGTTTGCGACGAACCGTTTCCCCTGCTCCGCCTTCAAACAACACATTATCGGGGACGACGATGGCAGCACGGCCATGTTGTTTGAGCAATGTCTTCACATGCTGAAGAAAATTGAGCTGCTTGTTCGATGTCGTTGCCCAGAAATCCTGGCGCTCATAGATCAGTGTTTCCCGATCAGCCTTTCCCTCACCATTTACGATAGTGATACTGCTTTTCTTCCCGAAGGGGGGATTCGTAAGCACTATGTCGAAATAATCTCCGGGGTGGCCGGCTAATGAATCGATAACTATGATAGGAAGTGTGTCACCGCCGATGCCGTGAAGCATAAAGTTCATCGCACAAAGCCGGGCAGTATTCTGTACCAGTTCCCAGCCCCATAAGGCTTTTTCATCGAGAAATCTTTTTTGATCCTTAGTCAGTCTGTAATGATCTGCAATAAAGTCATGTGCAGCGATAAGAAAACCGCCAGTCCCACAGGCAGGGTCACAAATCGTCTCATTTGGCTTAGGGGCCATTACATCAACGATCGTCTGAATGAGTGGACGAGGGGTAAAGTATTGTCCAGCCCCGGATTTTGTATCTTGTGCATTCTTTTCAAGAAGCCCTTCGTATGCATCCCCTTTCACATCAGCACTCATTGACGACCAATTTTCTTTATTAATCAGGTCAACAATAAGACGGCGGAGCTTGGCCGGGTCCTGAAATTTGTTCTGGGCTTTGTTAAATATGAGACCTAAAAGCCCTTTCTCCTTCCCAAGCCTTTCGAGGACATGACGGTAGTGATTAAAAAGGTCTTCACCATCTTTCTTCAGAAGACTCTGCCAATTGTATTCAGTTGGAATAGGGCTTTTCTGGTTATACAGCGGCTTTGAACGCTCATCAGCCATTTTGAGAAAAAGGAGATACGTAAGCTGCTCAACATAATCCCCATAACTCATCCCATCGTCCCGGAGGACGTTACAGTAGTTCCAGAGTTTTTGGACAATTGATGACGATCCGTTAGGCATTTTTTTGTATAGTCCCTTTCTTTTCCGGATTTTCTTCGTCGTCATTCCATTTTAAAGGATTGTATCTGATATATTCCCGAATTGCTTGCAATTCTCTGTCATCGCGGATGATATGCTCGTAATAATTCCGCTGCCAAATGGACGTGCCTAGGGTATTACGGATTTGGTTGATTGTTTTTGCGGTCTGATATTTAAAATATGCCACGATTTGTCCCAATGTGATTTTCCGTAGTAGGGGCGGGGTCTCCCCGCCCTGTTGTGTGAATTTAATTGTATCTGAATCGGATGAAAAGGGCGAGGAGACCTCGCCCCTACAATTGTTAATGAAAATGACACCATGAATATGATTCGGCATCACAACAAATTCGTCACATTCCACGTTGATAAAATGGCCCGGGATTTCATTCCAACATTTCATCACCATTTCTCCATATTCATTCAATCCCGCTGTGCCATGCTTTATTTCGCCGAACATACACTCTTTATTCAACGAACATACCGTCACGAAATACGCCCCCGTCTGTGAATAATCATGTCCTTTCAAACGAATTGAGCGGCGATGATGGATTTCAGGGTTGTATATCATGGGTAAATATCCGATCGTTCCCGTAGGGGCGAGGTAACCTCGCCCTTTTATATATCATGGTTTTTGGTATAATAATACATGCCGAAAAAATCATTAAAAGATACAAATCCATATTTAAAAGACCCTGAACTTGGCAAAGCCTTGCTCTATCAATCCGTCTCTTCCTCAACCGCAGTCGAAGGGGTTCTTACTAAGTATCCCAAACTCTCAAAAGCAACGATAAAGAAGCTGAAAGCTGCTATCTCAGTAAACGAGCCCTCAGCGTCTTACGAATAACAGATTCGAATATTTTTTCCATCGGCTTATAATTTTCCTGAAACCCTGCATGAATTGCTTCGATATATTCTTTTTTCTTCTTGCCGGTTATACCGCTAAAATCCAAAGGCGGCAAACCTGCCTGCAGCGCCATTAAGATAGCCAACATTCTCGCCACCCGTCCATTGCCTTCCCTGAAAGGATGAATAAGCACCAATTCTGTATGGACTACAGCAAGAGCTTTTATCACTTCTTTGAGAGTTTTGAAACGGCAAGGAGTAAATTGACATAGCGGCCTTTTTTCAAATTCTGTCATCAATGTAGGAATCTGTTCCGGAAATGCGAAAGGGAAACCATCTTTATCCATCTTGACCTGCTGTAGATCATTGTCTGATATCACGCGCACTCCGCGGCCTTTCATCTGCTCAAAGTAAGACCGCGACTTTACCATGCGCAGGAATAAAACTATTTCCAGCGGTTTGATATCTGTACCTGTTGAAATCATGTCCACTGTGACAGCGATTCTTGGGAAATAACTGTTTCTGAATTCAGCAATAAGCTCATCAGGTTTTTTGCCTGTTGTTTTGTATGTTATCTTCTGGCAGAATTCGTTCCCTTTGCCGAACTCTTCCCTGATAATCTTTACAATGTCTTCTG
>JAKLQR010000075.1 GCA_022013235.1 Thermodesulfovibrionales bacterium
TTTCTTTCCTTCGGGAGTATCGTACAGGCCGGGTAAAATCTGCCGTATACAGTCGGCAGATCGGTTCTGGATGAAAAATTGCAGAAATGCTAAAATACTTACACTTTTTAAATCCGGAGGGACTCGAGTTGATATCGACTGCTGATTTCAGAAAAGGCCTGAAAGTTGAATTCAAAGGCGAACCGTGCGAGATAGTAGACTTCCAGCACGTTAAAATGGGAAGGGGGGGAGCTATCGTCAGAACAAAGCTGAAAAGCCTGAAGACGGGAAGTATTCTCGAACAAACGTTCAGGTCAGGCGAGAAATTAGACACTCCTCATCTTGAGGAGAAGAAGATGCAGTATCTTTACGCTCAGGATGAACTGTTCTATTTCATGGACGAAGAGACCTACGAGCAGATTCCTTTGACTGACGAACAGCTTGGAGAGGCAAGAAAATTCATCAAGGAAAATATGTCGGTGATTATTCTCAACTATAAGGACAATCCCCTCAGTCTGGAGCTTCCGACCTTTGTTGAACTCGCTGTATCGAAAACTGATCCTGCAGGATTCAGAGGGGATACGGCCTCCGGAAGCGGGAAACCGGCCACCTTGGAAACCGGAGCAATCGTGAAGGTCCCCTTTCATATCAATGAGGGTGACACGATAAAGATTGACACAAGGACCTCTGAATACATTGAAAGGGTAAAGTGATGGAACTCGAGGAATTAAAAGAGCTTATCGAGATTCTCAGAGAAACGGACATAACCGAAATCCAGGTAGAAAAAGACGGCACAAAGATTAAGATAAAGAGAGAAAAGCTCCTGGCCCCGCTCGATATGGCCATCCACAAATCAGCGATCTGCCAGGACAAAGGCGTCCCGGAACCGGCGGAAGAAACCCAGAGGCTTGTCACGATTACCTCGCCGATTGTCGGAACATTCTACAGGGCGCCGTCACCCGATACGAACCCCTTTGCCGAGATAGGAATGAAAGTCAGTAAAGGACAGGTTCTCTGCATTGTCGAGGCCATGAAACTCATGAATGAAATTGAGAGTGATGTCGATGGAGTTATTGTCAAAATACTTGTCGAAAACAGTCAGCCCGTCGAATACGGGGAGCCGCTGTTCCTGATAGAACCCGTATGAGCACACAGCGTAAAGCCAAGCGCGCAGAGCAGAGGGCAGAGAATAGCATAGACCTCTCCGCTCTTCGCTGAACGCTCTTCGCTCCATGCTCTGTGCTTTATTCTAAATTACTATGAAATTATTCAAAAAGATACTTATCGCAAACCGTGGTGAGATAACGGTCAGGATTATCCGCGCCTGCAGAGAACTCGGTATCCGCACTGTTGCGGTCTACTCGGACGTCGACCGGGAATCTCTCCATGTGCGGCTTGCAGATGAATCGGTCTGTATTGGTCCTGCCAGTCCGGCTCAGAGCTACCTCAACATACCTGCGATATTAAGCGCGGCAGAGATAACCGATTCAGATGCCATTCATCCCGGCTACGGATTCCTTTCAGAAAATCATCATTTTGCCGAAGCATGCATGACTTCAGGCATAACATTTATCGGCCCGACCTCTGAAAACATCAGGCTTGGAGGTGACAAAGCAAAGGCCCGGCAGATGATGAGAAGGAAAGGCGTTCCGGTAGTCGACGGGAGCGACGGACCGGTTCCGACAGAGGAGATCGCCGCAAAGGTGGCGAAAAAGATTGGTTTCCCCGTAGTGCTCAAGGCCTCTGCAGGCGGAGGCGGCCACGGGATGAAGATAGTGAAAGAGGAAAAAGATCTCGAGCAGGCGTTCTATATGGCACAGAGGGAAGCGCTCACCGCATTCGGGAACAGCGAGATCTATATCGAAGAATACATCCCGGAGATGAGGCATGTCGAAGTACAGATCATGGCTGACAATAAAGGGAACACCATACACCTCAGCGAGAGGGATTGTTCCATACAGAGGAGACACCAGAAACTTCTCGAGGAGTCGCCTTCTCCTGCCGCAACTTCCGAAAAATTCAGAAAAAGGATCGGGGAACTGGGGGTCAAAGCAGCACGGGCAATCAAATACCGGAACGTCGGCACTGTTGAATTCATTGTTGATGCGAGGGGGAATATCTATTTTATTGAGATCAATACCCGTATCCAGGTCGAACACCCGGTCACCGAAGCAGTCACCGGCATCGACATCGTCAAAGAGCAGATCAAGCTTGCAGCCGGCATGCCATTGGAATATAAGCAGAACCAGATAAAGCTCTCGGGGCATGCCATGGAGTGCAGGATCAACGCAGAAGACCCCGTACGGTTCATCCCGTCTCCCGGGAAGATTTCGTTTCTGTCACTTCCCGGAGGTCCCGGGGTAAGAGTGGACACAGCCATATATCAGGGCTATACGATCCCTTCCCAGTATGATTCTCTCATCGCAAAACTTATAGTACACGGCAAAGACCGCTCCGATGCTATCGCGAAAATGAAACGCGCCCTCGCAGAATTCATCATTGAGGGCGTCAACACAACCATCCCCTTCCATAAAAA
>JAKLQR010000076.1 GCA_022013235.1 Thermodesulfovibrionales bacterium
ACGGAAAGCTTGTGAAAGACGTAATGATCGGTATTTTTGAGTATCCCCACATCCCTTACTGGTTTTCGATCAACCAGGCGGTGAGGATTATCAAGGTCTCGTTTATCAGCTCGAAGAAGTACCCTGAGCCAATGGCAATACTGGTGTTCGACGAAAAGTACAACCTCATGGGTACCCTTACCCTGAAGGATATCCTGAGGGGGCTCGAACCGAAATTCATGAGAGCCACAACCAAGGCACAGGTCCCTGAAGAGGACGAGAGCGGTCTCGCGTTGATCTGGGACTCTCTCTTCACAAAGGATGTAAAAGAGCTTGCCGAGAAGCCGGTCAGCGAGATAATGGTCCCTGCAAAACAATTTGTTCAGCCGACTGATCCGATAACCAAGGCAGCATATATGATGGTGCTTCACGATATTGTTCTGGTGCCGGTTCTTGAGAACAAGAAGAAGTTCGTCGGCCTTGTGCGTATGATCGAAGTCTTTGATGAAATTTCCAACGCTATCATGAGTGAATAGGAGGGTTACATGGCAGATAAAAAGAAAACAGAAGGCTTACCCCAACCACCGCCCGAAATAGTCATTGCAGAAGCAAGACCAAAAATCGATGTGAAACGTTTATTCTTCATCTTTCTCGGGCTTACATTCTTTTTTGTATTCAACTATATGCCCCCTCTTCCGGATGCCGTGGATCCGCTCGGCGCGCATTTTGTTCTCTCAAAGGAGGGGAAGGCAGCTATTGCCTTATTCCTTATGGCAGGCACCTGGTGGGTGTTTGAGGTCGTGCCGATCGGTATAACAAGTATTGCCATCGGAGTATTCCAGGCGCTTTTCTTTATCCGGCCTGCGAAAGAAGCATTCAGGAGCTTTTTTGATCCATCGGTATGGTTTATTTTCGGATCGATAATCATCGGGCTTGTGTTTACAAAGACAGGCCTCACCAAAAGGCTCGCGTATAAGATGCTCTCGATACTGGGCGAGAAGACAAGCATGATTTACCTCGGATGCTTTGTGCTTACCACGATTCTCACCCATTTTATGGCCCATACCGCGGTGGCCGCAACAGTCTATCCTCTCCTGCTTGCGATTTATTCATTGTACGGCGAAGGAGATAAAGCCACAAAATTCGGCAAGGGTCTTTTCATCGGCATGGCATATGTTGCAGGCGCCGGGAGTATCATCACCCTTCTCGGTGCGGCGCGCGGAGCAGTCGCAATAGGTTTCTTTAACGAGATTGCCGGAAAAACCATTACCTTTTTCGAGCTTTCGAAATATATGTTCCCTATCGGCTGGGGAATGACAATCCTGATCTGGCTGTTTATGCTGGTATGGTTCAAACCGGAAAAAGATACGATCCCGGGGCTCAAGGAAAAATCAATCCAGTTATATAAGGAATTGGGACCTTTCAGCAGCAAGGAGATATTTACCGGACTTGTTGTGCTCGGCATTATCGTATTTCTCTCCCTTCAGTCCTTTATCCCGGCGCTGAAGGATTTCAATAAATCCGCCGTCGTCCTTGTCGGCACGTTAATATTCTTCTTCAGTAAGATCCTTACGATCAAGGACCTTGAAGAGATACCCTGGAACATCATCCTCCTCTTTGGCGGCGCGATGAGCATCGGCTTCTGCCTCTGGGAGACCGGCGCAGCCAAATGGATGGCGATTAACTGGCTCGTCATGTTCCAGAATGAAAACTGGTTTGTATTCGTGCTCGCAATCGCGTTTTTCGTTCTCATAATGACTAACTTCATCATGAACGTCGCGGCAATCGCCATTTCGATGCCGGTTGCTCTCGTCATCGCCCCCTATCTGAACGTCTCGCCGGAAGTTGTTCTCTACGCATCACTCGTCGCTGCCGGCATGCCGTTTCTGCTTTTGGTGGGTGCGGCGCCGAATGCGATCGCGTATGAATCCAAGCAGTTCACTGCAGGCGAATTCTTCCTGGCAGGGATACCGACAAGCATTATCCTGATGGCAATCATTGGTTTTGCGATAGCCATCCTCTGGCCGTTGATGGGGATGCCGATAACATTGAAATAAAAGAATTCCTTATGAAACGAAGTACCACAATCCCCTCCCTTGAGGGGATTGTGGGGAGAGGGATGTGATACGCAGAATCTTTTCACTTTTCACTTTTAACTTTGAACGTTTAACTTTGTGTATAAGGGAGGGATTATGAAAAGACAGTTGCTCATTTTTTTCAGTATCGGATTTCTCATCTCGCTGTTGTTCCTGCCCGTCAAGGACCTCCGGGCATCTTCTGAGGAGGCTGCGGAGATGGACAGGATCTTCGTCTCCGGAGAAGTCCTGGATTCTCACAAGAAACCGGTGAAGGAGGCGGAACTCAGGGTTCTCAGACCCAGGTGAAACTTACGTCCTCCTGCCTCTTAGATGAACGGGGAAAACCCATTCACCTATACGTTATACCATTTTTGTTCAGTAGGAGAGGCCGGAGAGAGTATTCATAAGCTCTTTCCGGAGGATGATACTGCGCACCGGTTGCTGAGGGTGAGGGGTAAGGAAACCGTGATTGCCTGGAATCTTTCAGAAATGCTGAATCGTGGGAACCATAGGATATCCCGGCCTTGGTATAAGGATATCTTGATGTGATAGAATAGTATAGAAATTTTCAGAAAATCCATAGAAAAATTGATCCAGACAATTAGAGACATTTTCAGAGTAATCCGTCATCCCGGCGATCTGTTCAGTATTAGCGCCGCAGACCCGTATAAAAGCCTTAAAATACGAGTGGTTTTGCTGGATGCGATCCTGTCCCTCCTCCCCCTGGTTATCGTGGTAACAATAAGCTACTTCTGGTTTCAATCCATCCTGAAGGAAGATTACCGGAGTCAGATAAAATGGCAGATCGAGAATACCAAGCAATCCCTCGATTTTTTTATCGAAGAGCGGGTGTCCGGGCTAAGGTTTATCGCTTCCACATTCACCTACGAGCAACTCTCTGACAGGAAAACCCTTGCAAACGTTTTTCTGAAATTCAAGAGAGAAGTCAGCGGCCTGGTAGACCTTGGAGTCATTGATTCCAACGGCATTCAGCAGGCATATGTCGGCCCGTACAAACTGGAGGGGAAGGATTACTCGAATCATGACTGGTTTGATGAGGTCACCGTCAGGAATGTCTATGTAAGCGATGTATTTATGGGCTACCGGAAACTCCCTCATTTTGCCATCGCAGTGAAGAGAGAGCTGCCTGAACAGGGGACCTTCTGGATTTTGCGGGCAACCATTGATGTGGAGACCTTGAGCAAATTTGCATCTGCGATGAATCTGGGGGCCGAGGATGATGCGTTTCTCATTAACAAAGAGGGAGTTATTCAAACACCTTCCCAGTTCCATGGGAACGTTCTCGGAAAACTCACCTTTCCTTTGCCGGGCTCCCAGCAGGGGGTAACAGTCCATGAAATAACAGAATCGCCTCATCATGAATGTACCATATGCGGGTATGCAGAACTGAAGAACTCACCGTGGATTCTGGTAGCAATGATTCAATCGGCGCCATATCTGAAAATTCCCAGGATATTCAAGAACGAACTTCTCTTTATCATCATTATCAGCACTATTATCGGTATCATCGTGGTGACACGGATCGCCAATACCCTTGTAAACCGCATTCAGGAAGCGGAAAAAGAGAGGGAAGACGCTATTGCACAGAGTGAACATGCGAGCAAACTCGCCTCTGTCGGACGGCTTGCCTCCGGCGTTGCGCATGAGATCAACAATCCTCTCGCCATCATCAATGAAAAAGCAGGATTGATTAAAGATATCCTTGAAGTATCAGAAGATCCGTCGAAAAACAGGGAAAAGTTTCTCGGCCTGATCAATTCTATCTTCGACAGTGTGAGCCGCTGCCGGACGATAACACACCGCCTCCTTGGTTTTTCCCGGCGCATGGATACAGCCCACGAACTCTTCGATATGAATGACGCGATCAGAGAGGTCCTCGGTTTCCTTGAGAAAGAGATCATGTTCAGAAATATCCGCCTTGAACTGGTTCTCGCAGAAGATCTCCCCCGTCTGATGAGTGACAAAGGACAGATTCAGCAGGTACTGCTTAATATCTTCAACAATGCGCTCGATGCACTCCTGGAGGGAAAAGAGGGGGCCATCACCATAACAACAGACTCAAAAGACCAGAAAATCCGGGTTTCTGTAAGTGACAACGGCCACGGCATACCGAAAGACAAGCTCAAGAAGATTTTCGAACCTTTCTATTCAACAAAAGAGAAAGGCAAGGGAACGGGTCTTGGCTTGTTTATTTCATATGGTATTATAAAAAAGCTTGGTGGAAATATTCTCGTTGAGAGTGAAGCAACCAAAGGGACAAAATTCACGATCGAGATACCCACAACATCCACATCGCAATAAGGAGGACAGGGAATGACTCGGACGAAGGTGCTTTTAGTTGACGATGAGGTAGAATTCGCATCAGCGCTCGCAGAGAGATTGCAGATGCGGAATTACGAGGTGAGGACCGCGTCAAACGGATTGGAGGCAATGGCCCTTTTCCACGAGATGCCTCCTGATGTCGTACTGCTCGACTTGAAAATCCCCGGGATGGACGGTCTGGAAATTCTCAGCAATATAAAGAAATTCGATCCCTCGATAGAGGTGCTCATGCTCACCGGTCATGGTGATGTTGCGAGCGTTCAAAAAGGGATGCAGAGCGGAGCTCTCGAATATATGATGAAACCGATAGACATCGATGAACTGACATCCAAGATCGACAGGGCCCGGAGAAAAAGGGAAAGGGGCTGATGGGTATGGGAGAGTCACATGCATAGCAATGACAGGCACGAACAGGAGTTAAAGCTTTTGCAATTACATCTTATCGGAAAAATCCTGGCAGGATTCACCCACGAAGCAAAAAATTACCTCGCGATTATCAATGAATCTGTCGGATTGATGGGGGATATGGTACAGATGGGGAAATCTTCCGAGAAGGACCTCTCCGAGTACCTTCAGATTATCCGTTCTGTTGAAGACCAGATCAAAAGAGCAAACGAGCAGTTCCGGGCACTGAACCGGTTTGTCCACAGAATGGACTCTGAACTCTCGTCCTTCAATCTCAATGAGAGTATCGAGGAACTCATTGCCCTCCTGACCAGGTTCGCAAATCAAAAGAAGATAGCCCTTATAAAGAATTTCCAGGAGGATCTCCCCTCACTCTACAGCAACCCGTCGCTCCTTCAGTTTATTGTATTCAGTGTTCTTGATGAAGGGCTGCTGAAGCTTGAGAAAGACAGCAGGATCACGATACAGACTGCCGGTGTTGATCAGGCAGTTCAGATTAAGATCATTCCGGAAGGAAATGTCCTGGAGCAGGAGAGTGATGTTCCTTCGGTCCCTCATGAAATTGTCGAAAGGACCATAAAACAACTCCACGGGAACATTGTGCGGGAGGGAGGGGGAGAGACTCTCATCGTGCTTCCTCTGACTGCTTCATAGAAGGGTTTGAGCGGGGTTTTGCCACTTGACCGCGAAAAGGATTTGCTGTTAAAGTTAAATAGTCCCAGGGAGGCTTCCCATGAAACAGGCGGGCATTAAAGTACTGATAGTAGATGATGAAGTGGCGCTTGCCAATACGCTTGCCCAGCGCCTGAAAATGAGAGATTTACAGGTTGAAACTGCCTATAACGGAGAAGAAGCCTTATCCAGACTAAAGCAGGAAGAACCGGACGTTATGGTGCTCGACCTGAGAATGCCCGGTATGCAAGGGATGGATGTTCTGAAAGAGGTTAAGAAGACCCACCCCCATATTCAGGTTATTATTCTTACTGGTCATGGCACCGATAAGGAAGAAGAAGAAGCAAAAATACTTGGGGGATTCTGTTTCCTGAAGAAACCAGCTGAGATCGAGACACTCGCAGCCAAGATAAAGGGAGCTTTCAGCGAGAAGTGTGCGAAAACTCCATAGGCACTGTCTTTTTAACAAAGCAGCAAATCTAAGGGAACCTTAAAGAATACGGGGAAAGGACCCGATAAAGGAGGAGAACATGACAGAAGAGATTAAAGCAGATATTTTATTAGTGGACGACGAGGAACAGTTCCTGAAAGTCCTTTCACAGAGGATGGAAGGACGCGGCATGAAGGTCGATACTTCTACGAGCGGCGAGGAAGCGCTCTCAAAAGTCCAGGGGAAAGAATTTGATGCGATCATTCTGGATCTCGCCATGCCCGGTATGGGCGGCATGGAGACACTCAAACGGATAAGAAGCGAAAACCCTGATGTTCAGATCATAATGCTGACGGGCCACGGCTCTGTTGAGAAGGGTGTTGAGGCTATGAAAGAAGGGGCTGTTGATTTTCTCGAAAAACCCGCTGACCTGAACAAGATCATGGAAAAGGTTGCGGAAGCAAAACAAAAGAGGATCATTCTTGTAGAGAAAAAACATGAAGCGCATGTGAAGGAGATCCTTCAGGCAAAAGGCTGGTAGAGAGGGGTCTGCGCTTTCCGGTTATTTCCGTTCAGAGGATCTTTTCTTCGCCTGGTCGATTTTCTCGATGAGGTCGTAGATATCAGCGGGCTTCATGATGTATTCCGGAGCGCCGCTTTTTTTTGCTTCCTCGATGCTTTGTGAATCTTCGAGCCCGGTAAGCATGATAATTTCGATCGAAGGGGCTATCTCTTTGATTTTCTTCAGAGCCTCCAGTCCGTCCATGCCGGGCATTCTGAAATCAAGCAATATCACGTCAGGCGGATTATTCTGGATAACCGTCAGCGCTTTTTCGGCACGGGATACGGCTTTTGCGTCATAACCGCGCAACCGGAGCCTCTCGGCAAGCGCTGAGGCAAATTCCACTTCATCATCTACCAGAAGCACCTTCGTCTTTGGCAAAATGATCCTCCTTAATCAGTTTTGGCTTTTACAGGGACCTCAACGGTAAATGTCGTTCCCTGGTTGACTGCGCTCTGAACGAGAATATTACCACCCAGTTTCCGTATAATACCATAGGAAATCGACAAACCAAGCCCAGTCCCTCTTCCCTTCTCCTTGGTTGTATAGAACGGTTCAAAAATGTGCTTAAATATATGTTCTGGAATGCCGTGTCCGTTATCCTGAATCGATACGGTTATAGTTTCTTCATCCTTTACCTCTGATATAACTTTTATGAGCCCCCCCTTATCAACAGCATCCACAGCATTATTCAGGATATTGAGAAAAACCTGCTGAAGCTGTCCTTTATCAGAAATGATTGCGGGGATGTCTTCCCGCAGTTTCAACTCTAAACGGATATTTTTATACAAGATCTCCTTTTCAACAAATTCCATTACCTCTTTTATCGTATCGTTCAGATCAATCGTATTATATGATACATCTACCCGCCTTGAAAACCCCAGGAGGCGGTGGGTGATAGTCCGGCAACGATTCACCCCTTCAAAAATCCCCTGGATCAAACCGATAAATTTTTCCTTGTCGTGTTCAAGGTCCCCGGAGAACTCCAGAAAATCCTTGATCAGGCCGGCCTTTTCATTAATAATTGCGAGTGGGTTATTGATCTCGTGTGCAATACCGGCGGCGAGTCGGCCGATGGCTTCCATTTTATGGGCCTGAAGGAGCAGCTGTTCCGACTCCCGAAGCGCTTTTTCGGCTCTTTTCCGTTCAGTAATATCACGGAAACTCCATACCCGCCCTATGATGGTATCACCAATCCTCTGCGGGTGAGAGTAGTACTCGAAAAACCTGTCATCCGAAAACTCCAGGACATCGGATGCTTCTTTTTCATTCTGGGCATACAATTCCCGGACCCGTTGCAGGAAATTGTCAGGGTCTCTTAACTGCCCATGGATATGCGTTAAGATATGATCGAAATCATTCTCCTCTGTCAAGGACTGCAGGATATTCCACATATGGAGAAATTTCTGGTTGAAGCTCACTATTTTCCCGTTCATGTCTACTACAAGAATACCGTCGGCAGTTGATTCAAGGGTAGTACTGAGCAGGGAAAGCGCATCCCTGAGTTTTTCCTCTGCTTTTTTACGCATAGTGATATTCCGGTTACTCGCCCGCACCCCAAGAAAATTTCCTCCGGCATCAATTACCGGCTGACAGACATGCTCAATCCAGCATGCTGTCCCGTCCTTTCTGGTGATTCGGAATGTAATATCATGCAGGTCCGTCTCTTTGAGCGCTTCATGGTGATGGCTGGCCCAGATTCCTTTGTCTTCCGGATAAATAACTTCGTCGAGAAGTCGGGGGTTTTCAAGAAACTCCGATGCTTTATAACCGGTAATCCTTTCAGCTGCAGGGGACACATAGCGCAACGTTTTATCAGGTGCTTCCCAATACTCCCAGTCATGGGTAAAATCTGCAATGGTACGATAGCGCAGCTCTGCCTCTCTGAGATTTTCTTCAGCTCTTTTCCGTTCTGCTATTTCATACCACAGTCTTTCATTAATGACCCTCAGTTCAGAAGTCCGTTCCCTCACACGTTTTTCAAGATCATCATATGCCTGCAGCAACTCTGTTTCTGCCTGTTTTCTTTTTGTAATCTCGTTCGAAATGCTTTCGATTGTTTCATTCGTGACTCTTTTTAAGGATTCCAGGAGTTCAACCTGGGATTCTCCGAATACGCGGGCGCTCAAATCACCCTTTGATACTTTATGCAATATATCAAAATGCTCTGCGAGAACAATGGCAAACTCGTGAGACTGATCCACGATCTCGCCGATCTCCCTGGCAGTAAGATTCACAATATGCTTGAGTTTGTTTATCAATTCAATGGTGGATTCTTCCGGTATCCTCACCGTGGGGTCTCCTGAGGAGATTTTCTTGAGTGCCTCGAATACTTCTGAGAGGCTCAGCGCCAGTTCCATGCTCATCTCTTCAAGTTCTTTGTCGCGGGACTGCACTATTTCCTTGTATGCACTGAACTGCTCGTCTATCGTGTCCAGGGTCTTGGTCATTGCGTTCAGGTCAATATTCTCATGGAAAACCCTGCAATGGGTGCAGAGTTCCATCTTCTCGATGAATTCACCCTGTATCGCGCTCCGGCAGTAGGTTCCTGAAAATAACCAGCACCTGGTGTTCCTCGACTTATATGCAGGGCATGCCTGCTCATTACAGTCGAAAACTTCCCAGCATTTGACCTTCTTTCGCGAGCTCCTTTGAGGAGTTTTCTTTTCCGGGACTTTCTTCTTCTGTTTTTCTTTCATAGAGTTATAAATAAAATTCGTTGAGTATTGGTAACATCGTCATATTCTCTCATTTTATTCATTGTGGGGAGGAGAAAGCAATTGAAGTTTTTCGCAACATGGAAGGGAATTCCCTTCTGCACAAACATTCCTCAGCATCATTGTTATCCCTGCAGAGGTGATTTTTACCGGATACACTACCCCTCTTTGTCAAAGAGGGGAGCGGGGAGATTTTATGAACAAAAAGCAGCATTATCTTTCCTTAAAAATCCCCCTCCTTCCCACTTTGCCAAAGGGGGATTTACTACAATGAGAACAGATTCCGCTATGAATAATCTTGATTAGGGCTAGGCATTCTCCCTATTTTGCCTTATTTTCTCATTGGCTTTATTAATGGTCTCGCTGAGCAGATTCACATCCACCGGTTTTTCGAGATACGCAAAAGCCCCCAGGTCCATACACAACTTTTTGTCTGCCTCCGAACCATGTCCGGTGAGGATAATGACTTCGATATTCGGGCTTGTCTGTTTTACCCGTTTCAGGACCTCAAGGCCGTCAATCCCCGGCATTTTCAGGTCCAGAATCATAACATCGGGTTCTTCTTCCTTGATTAAATCGAGGGCGCTTTCACCGTCATAGGCGACAACAGAACCTATCTCCCGCAGACGTAATCTGTCGGACAACGTCTGCACAAACTTTCTCTCATCATCAACGAGGAGCAGTTTAGAAGGAGTTTCAAGGTCGTACTTTCTGTACACATCAGCCTGATAGAATTTTTTGCCGACTTTTGTTGAAACTGACTTTACCCCGGGGACCTTGACAGCTACTGCCCGGAGTTCTTCCTCAAGACGCTGCAACATCAGCACATGTTTATTGATCGTGAGAGTGACTGCACCCGCATCCGCCTCTGCGGCAATAAAATGTCCTTCTTTCGCCAACGCGGCTCCGACCCTCGCTGCCAGGAGAAAATCTTCGATTGATTGTTCACTGGCCGGTGAAGCTTTCAGGATATCTTTGTCTAACGTCTTTCCTACTAAACCTGCTATCTCCGTGGACGACATCTTATCGGAGGGCAATACCATGTCGTAAATCGAGGCATCCCAGGGATCGTCTTTCTCCAGAACGCTTTGCGTCCAGAGCATTCTTTCTGCATCTCCCTTATGGATAAGTTTTATCGCTTCACTTTCGGACATTCCTGAAGAAGACGCTACGGAAACCCTGTGCTTCATATCTGCGATGAGACAAATTCTCAGGGCATGCCTGATTGCTGCCGGCACCAGGATGCTCGTAAACCCTGCAAGAAGAATTTTGTCCTTGTATTCGGCGAATATTTCTGCAGTGGCAAGTTTAAGATATGCAATGGAACGTTCTTTTTCATGGGTCAACTGATTAAAAACAGACGTCTTTGTTGAAAAAGCCCTGGTTATTTTGCTCTCAGAAAGGTTCGACAGGCCGGCCGCTTTTGCAACGATATCAGCGTCAGTCAGATGCCTGTAGCTTATTTGCTTGAGAATTTCCTTTATTGCGGTTTCTTCATTGCAGTAGTTCCCTGAGAATACTGTAATTATTGACATTTTGCTCCCTCCATGAAATTTAAGTCTCCTGCCTGCATACAGCCATAAGAGGACATTGCTGCTCAGTCGTTTCCCGATGGGCAACAGAGTAAACACTGCTTATTGCTTGGTCAAGGGTTGGATGGACATGGTCCTGTCCGATCTTTTCCAGCAGATGGGTCCGTCTGAGAACTTTCAGGACTGCTTCATTCACTTCGGCCAGGGATATATCCAGCCCCGCGCTTCTGACCCGGTCCACAAGCAGCGACAAGGTTTCCTCGCCCGAGGCATCCATCTCGTTCATGCCATTTGCCACAAGGACAATATGCTTTAATTTCTTCTTTGTCTGTATTATCCCTCTGATGCTGTCTTCAAGATAACTTGCGTTCGCAAAGAACAGCGGCCCTTCGAACCTCATCACCGCGATATGCTCGCATTCCTGCAGGCCGTGGGTATCTATGCAGCGAAGCGATTTGTCTTCATGTCTTGACAACATGGATATTTTCGTCTTCATGCTCTTATATAAGAATACCGAAAGAGAGAGCGCAACGCCAATCATGATGCCCTTGTCAAGGTGAGGCGCAAAGGCTAAGGTGGCGGCAAATGATATAACGGAGATTATCCCGTCGTACTTCTGCGCCTTCCAGGCAT
>JAKLQR010000077.1 GCA_022013235.1 Thermodesulfovibrionales bacterium
CCCTGTTTGAATTTCAGGACAGCACGCGGGAGCGAATATTCATAGAACGCATTTCCGCCTTCCCTCTCGATCATCTCGGTCCTTGCCTTCACTATTGGTTCTGTCGGCACTTCAAAAGGCAATTTCGTAATAATGAGACACTTGAGGGCATC
Organism: Thermodesulfovibrionales bacterium; assembly: GCA_022013235.1. Classification (GTDB taxonomy): domain Bacteria; phylum Nitrospirota; class Thermodesulfovibrionia; order Thermodesulfovibrionales; family SM23-35; genus JAKLQR01. Next base: position 153 of record JAKLQR010000077.1, read on the forward strand.
TCCACGGACATCAATCCCCTCCCAGAATGAGTCGAGACCGAATATGACGGAGTTTTTGCTCTTCCTCATCGTTTCGAGCATTTTCCTGTTTGAAGCTTCTCCCTGCACCATAGGATTGAGACCGGCATTTCTCAATTCACCGGCAGTCAATTCCCAGGTTTTTTTCATAACATCCCTTGAAGTGAAAAGAACGAGAGTGCCCCCCTCTTCCTTTGCCGCCTCTTCGATAACAACCCGCGAGAGAGGCGCAATGCTGTCCTCATTCCTCAGGTCAATGCCTCTCTTTATCTCAACCGCAACCTGTTTTCGCATATCAAAAGGCGATGGCACAGAGAGCTTGTCTGAAGCATCGATGCCAAGAGTTTTCTCGATAAGGCTGAAGTCTCCGGAGACGGAAAGAGTGGCTGACGTAAGTATGGCAGATTCGAATTCCGGAAGAAGAGTATTGCGTATGAATTCCGAGGGATAAATGGGACACATCCGGAGAGCCCTCTTATTTTCTTCGCTCTCTACCCACCTGACGAACCCTGACGCTTCTTCACAAAAAGTCTCCATATCCGCAGAAAGGGCCAGCAATTTGACTATTGCAGCTTTGAGCTCTATCTCTTCATCCTCCTCAAAGAGTCCCCTGGCAGATGTTTTTATATTTTCGATTAAGGTATCTATCGATTCAACAAGCGCCATAAGAACATACTTGAGGGGAAAAGCCCCTCTTATGATCCTCCTGCTTTTCATCTCCTTACTGACTTGTTCCCAGAAAAATGATATCTCCATTCTTAACGATTGAACAAGCGTAAAAAGCGCGGGAAATTTTGCAAGAACCCCCCTGTTATGGCCTCTTTCATCGGTCTTGAGCAGCCTGTTGAACAGATTTTCGACGCCACGACTGGAAATCCTGATTCCGATTTGATCCGAAAAGACCGTGTCAAGGGCATGGGCCTCATCAACCACCAGGATATCCGCTTCGGGGAGTATTCTGGAATCATCCTGCATCATACAGTTGACTGCCAGAAGGGCATGGTTTGTCACCAGCACCTGTGCCTTCGACCATCTCTGGCGGGCCATAAAGTAGTAACAGTCCCTGTAATACTGGCACTTCTTTCCCTTGCAGGCATCTGCATCGGAACAAATTCTGTCCCATATGCCGGGCTGCCTGTAGGCACGGTAATCTTCGATATCCCCCGTGTCCGTCTCCATGAGCCATTCAAGTATATTCTTGTGGTCATCGACTTCGTCTCCATCAGCCGGCTTGAACGCGTTGAGCCTCCTTTTGCAAAGATAGTGCCCCCTTCCCTTGGCGATTGCATAACTGAATTCTCTCAACGAGGCCAGAAATTTAAGATCTTTCGAGGCAAGCTGCTCCTGCAGGTTGATTGTGCGGGTTGACACTAATGTCTTTTTCCCGGAAAGGATTGCGGGGATAAGATAGGCAAAGGTCTTGCCGGTACCTGTTCCGGCCTCTGCCAGCAGAGCGCCTTCATTCCCGATATTCCTTGAGCAGGCGTTCATCATGCTGATCTGAGAAGGCCTTACTTCATAATTCTCCAACGCTTTGCCGACGTTCACAACCAGGAAAGATTTTGATGCCTCCACCAGGGTTGAATTTATGGTATCGCTGTCATTTTGACTCATATATGATAATAATCCTCTTTCCGGAAAATTTCATGATATGAAACACTGAGAGGTTTTGGGAAGATCTTAAAGATATGCGAGGCTATTCCCTCACGATCGGGGAAGCTCCTTCATCAAAGGGGTTTGTCCTCATGGCAAGAGAGAATAAATACGGGTAGTTCTTTTTCAGATACTGCATATAATCCAGCCATTGCTGTACAAGCATCCTGTAGCATCTCTTTATATCACCGGAAAGGTGTGTCCTGTCAGCCTCGGGTAGCTGGCTTAAATCCTCCCGATACGACAATTCTTCGGTCAGATGAAAAACTGCCTGCAGGAGCTGGGTGAACGATTCATGCTCCAACAGTGTGGGGTTCTCCAGAAGCCTCAGAAGAAAATCCCGCTCCTTCAGCAAAAAAGAGCGGAGGGTCTCCAGATCATACTTGTGAATCGAAACACTGTACGTATGTGATTCAAGAACTTTGCCTGTATTTTTGAAATCCCGGTCCGACCACTCCGGTTTTATGACAAGGGACTGCCTGATTGTTTCCACCTCAGGATCGACCCGTGAAAAGTCTGCCAGCAGTTCTTTTCCTGCTTTACTGAAGAACGTCCCTATCACCATGTTCAATTTCTCAAACCGCGCCTTTTTTTCCCGCTGGCTCAGCAGCATCTCGGTTGCATTCGCCACTACACCGAGAAAGGCACCGACGCCCGTTATGATGATCAGGAGGGTCAGTATCTTGCCGGGCGCTGTTACAGGATAGATATCGCCATATCCTACTGTGGTTATGGTGACGATGGTGAAATAGAGGGCATCCATGAGAGAGAGGCGCTCAAAGGACATGAGGCCGAGTGTTGCGGAAAGAATAATTGCGAGGAAAACAAACAAGAAGACCAGGAACCTGAATTTAAACGGGTCCATGGCTACTATTATAGAATGAAAAGAAGAATTATTTACTCCAAAAAGATCTTTTGCCCACTCAAGGGGTCGTGAGTCTCCGCACGGAAAAAGCGGAAGTCCTGATTCTCACCTCACCGGTATCAGAGGCAAGCGGTTCTCACGTTGCATGCAGGGCGGTAAATTCCCTGAGTATTTTTTGATGTTTCAGTTTTTTCAGGGCGCTTATTTCTATCTGCCTCACTCTCTCACGGGTGAGAGAGAAATATCTCCCTATTTCGTCCAGGGTGTAGTTCCGCGCCAGGCCTATCCCGAATCTCATCCTTATTATTTTTTCTTGCCGGGGAGCAAGCGCCCTGAGAGTCTTTCCTGTCTGTTCGGAGAGGAGGGTATTTTCGAGAATATCACAGGGAGAAATAGCGTTACTGTCACCGATACACTGTTCGAGGGTGTCCTCATCTTCTCCTACAGGAGTCTGCAGCGATACGGTATCCAGGACTGTCTGGAAGATGCTCTCGACTCTCTCTGCAGGAATCTCCAGCCTGGCTGCGATTTCCTCGGGAGCGGGTTCTCTCTTGAGGGCCGCCCTCAGCTCACCGGAGACCCTGAGAAGCGTATTATGCTCCGCCATAATATTCGAAGGGACTCTGATTGTTTTTACCTGATCCATAAGCGCCCGTAAAATGAACTGCTTTATCCAGAGCGACGCATAGGAAGCGAACTTCACTCCTCTGGTATGATCGAACTTGCGCACCGCCCTCATAAGCCCGATATTGCCTTCCTGGATCAGGTCGAGAAACGAGAGCCCTCTTCCGATATAATGTTTCGCAATATTAATCACCAGTCTCAGGTTGCGGGTTATGAATTCATTCCTGGCCTCGGCAATATGCTTTCGTAACCCGGTTATTTTCTCATACAAAATCCAGAATTCCTCAATAGTGATTCCCGCTTCACGTTCAATTTCAATGCGCTGATACTCGTCCTGAACCTTTCCCTGACGTGCAAAATGCTTCGCATGGTCAGCGCTGCATGCCGCGTTCCCGTTTGGTCCCTCTTTTTTATTCCTGGCTGCAACAGAGCGTTGCTGCGTTCGATCAGCGCCAGGTATTCTAGACTTAAGGGAATCAAGCTTTTCCAGACATTTCTCCAGATAGTCATCTGATGCATCTTCATTCGGATGGTGCACCTCTTCAACTGCACCGGTAAAAGGAATTTTCTTTATGAGATATAAAAGAAGCCTCTTCCCGTCCTGTATCCTCTCTGACAGGGCGATTTCCTCCTCTCTTGTAAGCAAAGGGATATCGTTCATCGAGCGGAAATATGCCTGCACAGTATTCTCTGTTTCTTCATACTTCTCCCGCTTCGCTTCCCTGATGAGTTGTTTGTCTTCCCTGCTCCTGTCCGGACAATCTACAAAATTACTGTCCATGCCCGGGGGAAACCCGGCGCACTCTTCCGGTGAATGGCAAGAGAGATCAGCAAAAAATACCGCTTCAGGGGTCTCCTCACAAAGTACCCCCTTCTCTTCTCCCGGATAGCTGCTCTCTCTGAACTTATCCGCTTTTCTCATGCCGTGCGTCCTTTGACCTCACCGGAATATAATTAAGCCATAACAGCGCCATACTTACACATTATTACAAAAGAAAGAAAATTCGATGTGATATCGCTCACAAAAAATGAAAAACCCGGTTCACTCTTCTGTTGAACTTTGCTCTTCTGTTCCCCGCCGCGAATCATTGGCCTGCATCCGGGGAACGCATGTCCTGTGGTGAGCGTCAACCAACCGTCAGGGAGTATTGACTGTTGCATCAGAGTAACTTAGAATTATACGGATAGAATTCATGAAAAAGATACCATGAAGGACAGACGGCAGTTTCAGAGATTCACCGCTGATGTGCTGGATATGCTTGGCAGGAGCGTGTTTGCCAAAGCGGCGCGGATACTCGATATGAGTGTCGGCGGCGTCCTGGTGAATACAGGCATAAAACTGAACAAAGGGAAGAAATGCATCCTGCGGGTAAGAAAAGAAGGGAGCGTTCTTGATCTGGAAAGCGTTGTGGTATGGTCTTCCCTTTACGAAAATCCGGAGGCCTCCGGCAGTGATTTGGTGCCCCCATACAAAACCGGCCTTAAATTTACAGATATTTCCAGAGCAACAGCGAAAAAAATCACTCGTTTTATTGAAAGCCATGCGCAGGCTATCGACAGACAAGAGGTTCAAACCAAACTCAGCGGCTACAGGATGAATGTCAGGGTCCAGATTCAGGCTCCTGAAAAAATAATGTTGATTTTCCATGAAGGGTTCAGAATAAAAAACCTCAGCCTGGGCGGTATGCTCACAGAAAGTAACGAACCACTGGATGTCGGGGAAACACTGTTGTTGAAAATATTGCGTTCCAGGACCAATACGATAAATGTACTGGGAAAAGTCACCTCGTGTATAGAGGTAAAAGAACATGACAGTCAACATTATGATATAGGAATAGCATTCATAAAAATGTCCAGGAAAGACAAGGAACTGTTGAGAGAGCTTATGTGCCTGCTGGAAACAATGTGCTGTATCGCCCCAAGCAATTATGAGAATGAATAGGGGTCAGGTCTCAATTTTTGACATAATAACCCTTTCGTGGTAATCTTATGGCATGGCGAGACCGCTTAGACTGTCATTTGAGAATGCAGTGTATCACATCATCGCCAGAGGGAACAGACGGGAACCCATTTTCTTCGATGACGATGACAGGAATATTTTCCTGGGGAAAATCAATGACACCTGCCTGAAATATTCCTTTGTATGTTTTGCCTATTGCCTCATGGACACTCATTATCATCTCTTTCTGAGGACTCTCCTTCCCAATATCTCCGACGGCATGCATTACCTCAACACTGCATATGCAAACTGGTTCAAGGCACGGCATAAGATTGCAGGCGTAGTCTTTCAGGGAAGGTATAAATCTCGTCTTGTCGACGAGCATAGTTACAGCATAAACCTTTCTGCGTATATCCATTTAACCCCGCTCAGGGCAGGCATTACAAAAGATATCAGCGCATATCCATGGAGCAGTTACCGTGAGTATGTTGACGGAGAGAGCACATCGGTGAGACTGGACACGGTGCTTGTTCTGAGACAGTTTGATAACGATCGGGAAACGGCACGGAGAAAATACGAGGCCTATGTGCTCGAAAATCTCATGATGGAGAACCCCCTGAAAAAGTCTTTTACGCGCATCGCATATGGAGGAGAGGAATTTATCCGGTCAATAAAAGACCGGGCAGGGAAAATAGGGAACCTGCGGGAGATCCCGGAGGCCAGAGCGTTGACATCCAATACCGCAGAGGATATCATCCGCCAGGTCATGTCTCAGTTTTCCGTAACGAGAGAAGAGATATTCAGAAAAAAGAGAGGTAATTTTCTCCGTCATATGACACTTTTCCTGCTCAAGCAGTTTACTCAGATGAGCCTGCGGGAGATAGGGGAACTCTTTCATATGGACTACGCAGCAGTTTCTCAGGCATGCAAGCGGTACGAAGAAAGACTGAGGACCGGTGAAAAAACGGATAACCATGAGAAGGTAAGATGAATAGACGTTGGATACCTGCCCCATTTATTTATTGACATGTATATTCAAAGTGTGTTAGAGTTATTAGATTTTGATATAACTGCCAGATATTCTCGCCAATATCTTTTCATCAATTATCCGGAATGAAAATAAAAGGACATATAGGATTAATTTTCATGTACATGGCTGTTACACTTGTAATAATCGGCCTTGTGCATTTCAGAACAACCTCTACCGCATTGGCAGACTCAAGCCCGGACGAGAAAACAGGGGTTTTTACGGCATATACCGCAGAGGTTGCCCAAACTGACAGCACTCCCACAATAACCGCAAGCAATCAGACAGTACAGAGAGGATTTATTGCGAACAATTGTCTGCCTTTCGGAACGAAAATAAAGGTGAACGGATCAATCTATGAAGTCCAGGACCGGATGCACGACCGGTATGGGTGTGATAAATTCGACATTTATATGGTCGATTACTCTGAGGCAGTCAATTTCGGTATCCAGCCGCTGAAATATGAGATCATCTGACCTGCAGTAAAGATAAAATTCCCGGAAGAGCAGGAAATCATTCGATGATAATCGAATTTACCCTGAACTCTTTTACCATTTCGTCGAATTGTTCGGGATGCTTTTCGCATATCAGAACCAGCACATCATAGAGATCCATATGGCGGTCAATGTCTAACGGAGCAAAGTATTTCGTGAAAATATCATCGAATATTTTTCCCTTGCCCTTTTCAAAATAGAGATCCTCAAAGGCTTGATAAATTTTCAACGGTATATTTTGAGTATCGTTCATGTCACTCCTCTCGAACTGAATCTATAGTGAGTTATTATAACAGACCTTTCCTGTTCGCAGTTCCTGTTGAAAGGGTTTTGCTCTCATGGCTCAACACAAATAACTTTATTCTCGAGTGCATACAGTGCATTCAGCCGCATGAACCGTGCTATGATAATTTCAGGAACCCTGCATCGATCATCCTGTTCCTTATCTTGTCCAGGTGAAATCTCTCGGCAGCCAGCATCTCGTCGAGAGCAGTCTGGCTCTGATAGTTCGAAAGTTTGGCGATGAGCTGGTTCGTAAAGATCTCGACCATCGTCTCCTCGAGTTTCAACGCTATCTTCAAGGCGTCTTCGAGGGAAACTGGACCGTACAGGATGTTATTTTTCACGTTCCGGGTGAATGCTACGGTGTCTAAAATAATCCGGAACGAGAGTAACATTTCCTCGCTTGGCACG
>JAKLQR010000078.1 GCA_022013235.1 Thermodesulfovibrionales bacterium
GCCCAATAAACCAAAGATTATACAAAATGTAGTGCAGAAAATCGCCTGATTTTCAACCTAACCTGTTGATATGATTGACTTTCAATTTTCAAACTGCGGAAGATGGGCTAACTACGAATAGGGCAATAAACATATTTCTTGTTTTCATTGTTACCCTCCTTGAATGAATAGTATTAATATGGGAAAGATAGTTTTCTTAATTTCTTTCCCGGTACACGCTGGTATATTGATATTTTTTGAATTTGCTGAGCAAGCAGTTACTATATTGATTATTATAACAAAAACATATGGAATTATTCAGTGTTTCACATTATAGAGGTGTCAAGGACTACTCATTTTCTTCGGTCAGCTTCCTGCAAAGCACTAAATTTTTAAATTGTCAAGAAGTTGCGAACTGCGAAATATCATATTGGCACTGAATATTCTAAATATCATTTCATGCATAACTCTAACGCTCAGCAGAGTTCCACGGTGTTTACCCGTGGGTGAATGCTACCCGGAGCGAAGCGGAGAAAGTCCGGCGGAGCCGGTCAAGCGAAGCTTGTACTCTGTTAAAGTACCACGGGCTTGCCCGTGGGTATCTATAAAAACTAAAACTCAAAGAATAACTTTTCAGTTTGCGTGTTTTAAGAAGAAATTTACATTGTGAATAAAATGACGATTTATTTGTTTCTATGTGAACGTTTGTCCTCTATCTGGACCTTACGAGGTGTTTATATCAGGAAGAATTGCTTATCTCATCCTGTACAGTTTTTATGAATCCAGCTAAAGTCTCTTATACCTAAATTTTTTGTTGTCTGTCATGTACTTCACGAAATTGTGCTTGGACTCTGCCCCTGAAACGGACATTACTTAGAGAAAACAGTTCCTATTTCTTCTTCAGAAATCCCATTTTTTATGGCGACGCCATAAAAATGTTCCATTCAAGGTAACAGTCTATAGTCATAGAAGCAGCTATCATATATACTTAGGGAAGACTCTCCTGAACTGTAAAAATGATGTGATAACCATAAAACAGTGCAAAGGCATAACAAAGGGTTTGTGATAACCCTTTCTATGAGTCAGAAAAATACCCAATGGAAATATTTAAAATTTTTGCTTATATAAGCATATTGGGGATAATCATCTTCGGACTGCAGGTCTGGTCAGTACGGTCAACTCTGAAAAAGAGGAGAGAGGATACAGGATACGGGATAAATGAAAAAAGAAATCACCCATCAAACGTTGCTCATTTGGAACAATATTGTCCGCCAATTTCAATACTAAAGCCTCTCAAAGGACTTGTTAGCAATTTATTCGAAAATCTCGAAAATTTTGGTTCATTCGTAGAAAAGTTGAAAAGAGAGTTGAAGGGTAGAAAAGGTAGAACCGAAGCATAGAAAAATGAAAGCATCGAATTTCAGCCGCAACTGGTATAGTTTTGTTGTCGAAGACAAAATAATACCGGAGGAGAAATTCGATGCAATTAAATAGTGTCACGGAACTGCTGGGAATTGCAAACTTTAAAGTAGCGTATATGGTACGTCAGAGCGAAAATAGAATAGATTTGGTATTAAGACGGATAGAGGAAAAGCCCTGTGTCTGCTCAGGATGTGGAAAAGTTCACCATACACCTGTTCACAGTATAGATACGGTTATTATTGAGGATCTACCCATTAGTGGAAAGCGTGTGTTCCTGCATGTTCCGAAACGGCGGTCGCTCTGTCATGAAGATGAGAAAATCAGGACCGAAGAACTTGAGTGGTTGCGAGGGAGAGTCACCCGGAGATTTGCAGAGCAGATCTACCGGCTGACTTCTATCACGACAAACAAGGAAGCCGGCTGGTTTCTGGGGTTGGATGACGAGAAGGTGTATCGAATAGACAAAGGCATGCTTGAAGAATTGTCGTTACAGCGGATTCAGAAGGTTACACCTCCCCGGCATATGAGTGTTGATGAAGTAGCGTGGCAGAAGTGGCATAAGTACGTCACGAATGTTATTGATGTCGATAAACGGAAAGTCATTTGGAACCACGAAGGGCGCGGCAAAGCAGTCCTGGATAAGTTTTATCGGAAGATAGGCAAGAAGGGATGCGGCAAGATACAGGCTGTAGCCAGTGACGGTGCACGAGGGTTTCTGTCATCCTCAAAAGAGCATCTGAAAAAGGCCCTGATCGTACTGGACCATTTTCACGTAAAGAAGTATCTTAACGACGCGGTTGATACTGTCAGGAAAGAGGAACTGAGGAAGGCCAGGCAACAGGAGAATCAAGAGGTGTCTGCCATCCTGCATTGCAATAAGCGATTTATCCTGATGCAGAACACGGTGACGGATAAGAAAACAGATATACTGAAGAAGCTCGAATCGTTGAACGAAAGAGTCTATCAGGCAATGCTCCTCAAAGAACAGTTTCTCTCGGTTTATACCGCAGGTAACCGGAAGGATGCCTATACGAATCTGAGGGCTTGGATCGTGGCGGCAATAAACTCCCGGATACCATCGTTTGTTGAGCTTGGATACAAGTTCTTCAGGAAACGGCATTATGTCCTGAATTACTTCGCCTGCAAAATAACGTCCGCCATATCGGAAGGAATCAATAATAAGATAAAGAGGTTAAAGCGCATGGCTTACGGGCTACAGAGACGTCAAATACTTCTTGCTTAAGATACATCAGCATTGTGGACTGTTAAGCCCTAAGCTTTCAACTTAAACACGAAAGAGGGAAAATTTTTGCATGCAGGACTATCCTCACTATGAAATTATTTTTTCGCTTCAGGACCATAACGATCCTGCCTATAAAGTAGCTATGAAAATAAAGGAAAAATATCCGAACAGAGACATCACTGTTTTAGTAAAACGCTGCGAGGCTGGTCTGAACCCAAAGGTAAACAATCTCCTGCCTGCATATGAAATGGCCAGGTTTGAATATATCCTCATAAGCGATAGCGATGTCTTCGTAGACAAAAATTATTTAAAGGAAATTATGAAGTATATGGAAGATCCTCAAGTTGGTCTTGTGAGTAATGTATATTGGGGGGTTGGCGGACGGGGTGTCGGTTGTATATTTGATAATATCCATCTGAACTCTTTCGTCATTGGAGGTGTCTGTTTTCTTGACAGATTTTTCAAGGAGACCTGGACGTTCGGCGGCTCCATGCTTACGAGAAAGAGCGATATGGAATCTATAGGCGGATTGACAGCTCTGAAGGACGTTCTTGCAGAGGATGTAATTCTAAGAAATAAAATGAAAAAAATGGACAAGAAGATAATCTTATCGAGTTATCTCATAGAGAAAATCAATGAGGATAGGGGATTCAGAGAATATCTTAACAGACTTATACGATGGGGACAACTGAGGTGGAGAATCGGGGGCGTGAGATATTTTTCTGAATTGTTCACGAATAGTGTTTTCATAGCTTATCTCCCAATCCTACTATGGGCGCCCTCCACGCTCACGATATCCTTTGCAATCGCGGTAAGTTCTCTTAAGATCATAGGGAATATTTATCTTGATTCACTGGTCCGAGGGGAAAGAGCATATAGAACCATGAGACATGAACCACGCATAGTGCAATTTTCTCTCTGGTGGTATCTTTTGTCACCATTGAATGATCTCCTTATGGGTATTATTTGGTTTATCCCTCTTTTCTCCAATACAGTTACGTGGAAGGGGAATAGCTTTAGAATCAGTAAAGATTCAGCACTATCTCAATATAAGAGATAACCGATGGCGAACCCGCTGTCGTAGAATACCTGTCTTCCAGAACGCGGACAGATGACCGGCGGCCAAGGCGCCTGGCAGTTGATAAAGCCTTGATAATTGGGCTTTCCTGATGGTATGCTTATTCAGTGAACCTGTCTTTTTTTCAAAAACCAAGCAGATACATTAACAGGGAGATAAACGCTGTTCATAAAGGAGAAACGCCGGTAAAGGTCGCTCTCGCGTTCCCTGACGTCTATGAGATCGGCATGTCTCATCTCGGCCTCCGCATTCTCTACAAGATAATCAATGACATACCCTTCGCCTCGGCAGAGCGGGTATTTTCTCCATGGACTGACCTCGAGGAACATATGA
>JAKLQR010000079.1 GCA_022013235.1 Thermodesulfovibrionales bacterium
CAGGTAGCAAAAGAAAAGAAATCCTATACAGGACAGTATCTTCAGGCGCTTTTTTCCGAATTCAAAGAGCAAAAGAATTGACAGAGATAAGCTGCTTCTGATGGTTATCATATATTTAGACGGAGAATAAAAATATGCAAAGGATTTTCATCCTGTTGGTCATGACATGCCTTTTTTTTATTGGGATAATTTCATGCACAACACAGGAAAGACCTTCTAAACCTGCTGAATTTACCGTCAAATTACAGCCCAATCCTCTTGATTCAGCCCTCACAGATGTGTATGTCAAAAACGTGCAAAAAGATCAATCGCAGCTATTCATTACGCTCCCGGATGTTGAGGTTCAGCACTATCATCCGGCGGAATTTCACAATGGCTCAATATACGTGATCCGGCGCATTCATCCATTTTCGGAATTTCCCAATCAATGGAGGGATGAGCTGTGGAAATATACGAGCATGAAAAAAGGTGATGAGATTTATTCCTCACAGGGTATGGATTTTCGGGTTTCTCCAGGAGAGCGCGATATTGCACTGGTTTCTGATACAGTCCTTTATTTCATCAATGCATCAGACGGCTCAAATATAACCCTTTTCTATCCCTCAACATTATCGAATGTGCATAGAAAAGATCGCCAGATTCAACCAATTGCATGGACAGCAGGAGGAACATTTTTCTGGGGATCTCTTTATAGGACAGTGAACATTCTTACTTTTTTCCGTGTTATCGCGGAAACCTGGGAAGTTGACTCCTATAATGTTGACTCCCTGAAAATAAACTCATCAGACTATGCACTCAATCCCTCAAGCGGTATGCTCGTGTACAGTGATTTCCCAGCTATTTTTGATGTGGACACCTATCAACATGTGAGAAAGAGCAAGATGCGGGTTCATCTTTATCTTTATGATTTGAAAAGTGGGGAAAGCAAATTATTGGCGACAACCTATTCAAAAGATTTCGAACCCAAATGGTTATCCTCCCGCACAATTGAAGTGAATAACCCCGAAGGCGACGGACGTATAATTCTCTCATTGTAATCTCCAAACGCGGATAGACCGAAACCAAAATGACAAAACCACAGAGAGCACTGAGAAAATCTCCTCTTGAGAGGAGTGGGGCTGTCCCATAACCTCAATAAAGTTTACAAGTTATAATACTATTGAGTTAGATTGGTTATGATAAAATTTAGAGCTTACAGTCAGGATCAGGGGTTAGCACTACCTCCCTATTTAGATGAGTTAATAGATAAGCATCATTTGGTACGCGTTGTAAATAGTGTGGTAGACGAGTTAGACATGAAGCTTTTAACAAAGCCTTTCAGTGCCGGCACACATCAACGAGGAGGTTCACCTCCTTATCATCCGGGCATGATGTTAAAGGTAATAGTATATTCTTATGCCAATGGGATACGATCATGTCGAAAGATAGCGAAGCAGTTACGTGAGAACGTGCACTATATGTGGTTAAGCGGGATGCAGCAGCCTGATTTTCGAACGATAAACAGATACAGGGGCGTTTATTTCAATGACATACTTGAGGAGATATTTTCTTCGGTAATAGAGTTATTGCTTGAGAAAGGATTTGTTGAATACAAGACGGTCTTTGTTGATGGGACGAAGATTTCGGCTGATGCGAACAAGCACAAGATAATATGGAGTAAGAATGTACAGCGCTACAAGAATCAACTCAAGGAACGGACGAGAGGTTTGTTTAAAGAGATAGAGGCGTTGAATGAAGCAGAGGATGAGCGTTACGGTTCTTTTGATCTACCTGAATGTGGAGAGCAGAGCGATCTCAGCAGCGAAGATCTTCATGGAGTTGCGGATTCTTTGACAAAGGCACTTTCCTGTGATGACAAGAAGTGTTGCACAGGGACGGACAAGCAGTTACGTAAGGCATCGAGGCAGTTAAAGAAGGATGGAGATAAGCTTGCAAAGTATGAGGAGCAGGAGAAGAAATTTGGGGAACGTAATTCTTATTCAAAGACAGATCCTGATGCCACAGCTATGCGGATGAAGAACGACGAGCTTCGCTCCGGCTATAATGTACAGGTGATGTCCGAGAATGGTTTTATAGTTGGTGGTTCAGTATCACAGAGTGCGAATGACGGCAGTTCTTTTATTCCGCTGCTGGAAGAGATGGAGCATGCCGGTCTTCCTCAACCCGAAGAGGTAGTTGCAGATGCGGGTTACGGTTTCGAGGAGGTCTATGAATATCTTGAAGATCGTCATATCAATGCTTATATAAAATATCCCAGCTATCATGCGGAGAAGAGTAGAGAGAGTAAATATAAATTTCATTATTCACGTTTTGGTTATGATAAAACCCGAGATGTGTTTATCTGTCCTCTCGGGCGGCAACTCTGTTTTGTCGAGGAGAGAGAAGCGAGAAATAAATCAGGTTTTGTGGTTCGACAACGAGCGTATCAATGTTTTGAATGTACTGATTGTCCTCATAAAAGTCAGTGCACGATAAGTAGTGAGGGTAGGACATTGACAGTGAATATGAACCTTCGGAGACATCATCAGAAAGCAAGGAGCAATCTTGAGGGGACTTACGGAGAGAGCTTGAGAAAGCGGCGAGGTTATGAAATAGAGACTGTATTTGGAGATTGGAAGCATAATCTCAAATTTCAGAGATTTCAGTTACGTGGATTAGAAAAAGTACGTACTGAACTCTTCCTTCACAGTCTCGCTTATAATATGCGAAAGGTTATGAAGGCATGGAAGTCTTTTTATCCCGATCTTTATCGCTTATTTGAACATATTTATCGTTTGTTAACGCAAAAATTAGCTTTGACGCTATCACTTCCTTCTAATTATCATAACTGGGTTAATCTTATATAAAATTACATGAATAACTCATGCCTGAAAAGATGGTTGTGAGACAACCCCTTAATGAGAGTTAGTTGTATTAAGATTGTACTCAACTCGTCGATTCTCTTACGAGTCGAAGCAATCATTGCATTAACCACCTGCTTTAGCTGGTGGCTTGAAGAAGAAAAAAGAAAGTAACCGTTTCAACGGTTTACAAAGCAAAAGGAGAAAAACAGTATGCCAAAACACTCTATGAAAATCTGCTGGCTACATCTTGTCTGGAGTACAAAAGATAGGTTTCCCTTTTTTCAGGATAAGCAAAAAGCTTCTCAAACTAATGAAATATTTAAGAAAATATGTTCCGAAAATAATATCTATCATAAAATTGGATTTGTAAACC
>JAKLQR010000080.1 GCA_022013235.1 Thermodesulfovibrionales bacterium
TCCGGCTTGTCCGGAATCTTTCTTTGCATTCCTGTATTGTCTTATATAATATATGCTCCGGAAGGATTCCCGACAAGCGGGAATGACAGAATAAGGAGAACAGTAACCCCGATGCAGAGCATCGAGGAATTCTTTGATTAACAGGAGGGATAGGTTATGGGCAAGACAATATTAAAGGTATTTTTTATGAGTGTTTTCGTTTTAGCATTAACAGCATCTGTGTATGCACAGCCGGCGAATGATCTCTGTGCAGATGCAATAGCAGTGAATGTGCCGTCGGTTACTGCCGGAACAACTACAGCTTCAACTTTTGATGATGTTGGCATGTGTGGTACCTCTAACACTAACACTTCACCGGGCGTCTGGTATAAAGTTGTCGGAACCGGCAATCCGATAACCGCAACTACGTGTCCTGCATCGGGAGGTTCAGCAAGTTATGACAGTAAAATTAGTGTTTTTAGTGGCAATTGTGGCAGTCTGACTTGTATAGATGGGAATGATGACTTCTGTGTGTTTCAGTCCAGTGTAACATGGAATTCTGACTTAGGTACTGTATACAGCATCTTAGTTCATGGGTTTGCTGCGGCAACAGGTGTTTTCGATCTCGCTATCGTTGGGACAGCACCTGACAGCTGTATAGGAGCAATTTGTTATTATCCCTGTACAATTGGCTCATGTCCAGATTCATGGTGTACCGTGTATGTTCCTGGCCTGACGGGTTGTACCGACATTGGCCAAATAACTTACTGCGGATGCACACCACCATGTCCTCCATCATCATGCTCGGTTTTTATTCCATCGGCACCTTAACAAATCACTTCGTCCTTGAGGCAGAGTCAGCAATGGCTCTGCCTTTTTTATTTCAGGTCAATCCGTCTGTAGTCGATTTCATCATCCGTTCAAAGAAGTCCGCATAGCCTTTTACCATTCTCTCGACAGAGAAGGCTGAAGCCCTCCGGATGGCATTCCGGGAAAATGTCTCTCTCAGGTCCCGGTCGTGAAGAACATCCCGCATGGCATGTGCAAGCGCATGGACATCGTTTGCCGGAACCAGGATGCCGCTTTCACGGTCCCTGATTATTTCCCGCGGTCCATATGGACAGTCAGTTGCAATCACCGGCACTCCGCATGCCATCGCCTCCACAATGACATTTCCGAATCCCTCAAGCATACAGGTGTGCACAAAGAGATCAGACCTCCTGATAAACTTGTACGGGTTCTCCTGAAAGCCGAGAAACAAGACATCCTGCCGGATTCCGAAATCCGCTGTACGCTCTTCGAGTTCCTTTCTTTGAGGCCCGTCACCGATTATGAGCAGTTTTATTTTTTCCGATTCTTTGAGAATTGAAAGGGCTTCAAATAACAAAGGCAGGTTTTTTTCATAGGCCAGTCTCCCTGCGGTACTGATTACATAATATCCGGATGGAATGCTGATATCGGCATCCTCCAGCGCACGTTCTCCGACATATTTCGCATCGATTCCGTTATGCACCACTACAGCGCTCATGGGGTCTGCTTTATAATCCTCTATGCACTCTGACCTTGTCCCTTCTGATGCTGCGACGACGCCGTCTGCAAAATGACAGAGGCTGTAGAAATTCAGTTTCCAGAAAAATCTGTCAACGCTGTTCACAGCATAAAAAGTGTTAAGATACGCATTGAGCGGGCCTCTTGGACTCGATATGACTTTTGTCCTCAATCCATACCGTTTTTTTGCAATGGCAAGCAGTGCAGACGCATAGTACATCATCCCGAACGCTATGTCGGGTGATTCCTTCAGGACAAGGGTCTTGATTACCTTCACATCTTTCCAGAACTTGCTGAGGTTTGCAAAGGTAACCGGCCGGCACCAGACATCGATACCCAGGTCCTCAATACAGACAACCTTTTCCAGGGCAATGTCAGAAAAGTGCCCTGCAATCCGGCGTGAGGTGACCAGTGTTATCCTGAACCTCTGACGGTCAAGGTTTGAAAGAAGATTGTATGCAGTCCTCTCGGCGCCGCCGAAGGTATAGGTCGGATGGAGAAAAAGTATTCGCATAGCCGCTTTCATTGTACGGATCGGCCCCTTAAAGAACGTCTGCAAAACCCTGTTTCAGGCGGCGGAACAGCATCCGTCCGGCGAAAAGGGAAACGGCAACTGCAACGCCGAGGGAAATCAGATGGAAAAGTTCAGGCGCTTTCCCGTAGAGGATAACCTGATGATACCCTTCAATGAGCGCCGTAAAGGGATTAACAACAATAATTTTCCTGAGCGTTTCCGGAACTGCGCTGATCGGATAGAGGATGGTGCTCAAGTAGAAGAGAGCTTGCAGAACCACACCGAGTATCTGGAGGATATCTCTAATGTAGACGACAAGAGATGCAAGAATCAGAGCAAGCCCCACTGTCAGAAGGAACTGAACCCCAAGCAGAATGATGAGAAAAGTTATTTGCAGCATACTTATACTGCCCGTGATAATAAAATAGGCTGTCAGGAAAATGAGGAAGCCTACTCCATGATGAATGAGTGAAGAAATAACAACAGAGACTGTCAGGAGTTCCGGCGGAAAGTAGACTTTTTTGATGATATAGGCCCTGTCAACAATAGATGATGCTCCTCTCGTAATCCCGTCACTGAGAGCGAACCAGGGAAGCAGACCCGAGAGCAGGAACGGCAGATAAGGAAAATCTCCGGTCCCGGCCGGGATTCTGATTTTCATGATCTTCGAGAAAACAAGCCAGAAGAGCAGGATAACAAGGAGCGGCTGAATGAAAGTCCAGAATACCCCGATAGACGAACCTGCATACTTTTCCTTGATATCCCGGACAACAAGCGGAGGCAGAAGCTTATAGAGCTTTTTTATTTTTTCGGGCACCATTTAGTCAATCTCCCACCTGTTCTCCATAAAACATATCCCGAATTCCTGAGTGTCCTTGATCATGTTGAAGAAACCGGTGACTTTCTCGTTATAGAGAATCAAACCGGTCTCGTCAAAGACTCGTGCGTGACCGTAAAAAACACCCGATAACAACTGGTTATTCGGAAATATGATCCTTACCGTCTTGCTCCCCAGAAGTTTCTCCCTTCCTGCCAGGTGGCTGCCTGTAACATAGACGCCTCTTCCGTCCTTTAACTTCACGGAAAACATAATATGATAGGGTGTATTTTCATTTACCGCCGTTGTCTGTATTTCGAAGGTCATATCCTCTCCGCTTTTCACTGTCGCACCGTTAAGCAATGCTACTGAGGATATCCTAACCGGGAGTGAGGAATCCTGCGGAATACTTTCGGTGTATTCATCCTTGTTCATTTGATAGCTTTCATATTCGCTCACCACAGTATCAGCAGATCCTGAAAGCTTCTCTTTGCCTTCCTTCAGCCAGAGAACCCTGTCACAGAGCATCCGTATATGGTACGTGTCATGCGAGCAAAATAGGATCGTCATTCCATTTTTTTTATATTCAAGAATTCTGTTAAGACTCTTTCGCTGGAAGTGCAGGTCACCGACGGCAAGAACCTCGTCGAGGATGAGAATATCGGGGTTGAAAGAGGTGATAATGGAAAAAGAGAGTCTCATCAGCATGCCCGACGAGTAGGTCTTGATGGGCTTGTCTATGAATTTGTCCAGTTCAGAAAAATCGATGATCTCGTCTACTTTACTCCTGAGAAAATCACGGCTGAACCCGAGGATGTCGCCGTAAAAAAATATGTTCTCCCTGCCGCTGAACTCCGGGTGAAGACCCACTCCGAGTTCAAGTATGGAGAGAACCCTGCCGTTGACAACAACAGATCCTTCGCTTGGAGTAAGCACGTTGCTGAGGATCCTGAGGAGCGTACTCTTGCCTGCACCGTTTTCCCCGATGATGCCGAGACTTTCGCCTCGCTTCACCGAAAGGGTAATCCCATCGAGGGCTGAGAAAACATCACCATTTTCAGAACGGAAAAGGATATTCTTTAGTCTCTCGACAGGATTTTTGTAGAGTATATATCTCTTCGTGAGATTTCTGATATCGATTGCTATATCATCCTGCATTGCACCCGAACCGGCCCTCTTTTTTCCGCAACAGGATATCGATGAGCAGAGACATCAGAAAACCACAGTGTTTCGCATATCAATATTTTGCAAATGCGGCTTCGGTTATGTAATCTATGAACTGTCTGTACCATGTTCCATCTATGAACAACCAAGTCTCATTCGTTATGTTCTCTTTTCTCGGTTCATCGTATTTACCGCCACCCGGCATGTCCAGTCCCTTCACCTCGTATTCCATCTTGACGCGGACATGCGCAACATTGCCCTTGATATCAACCGATTCAACCATCGGGTTGTAATAGCTGATATAAGAGGTGTCTTTATCGGCGAATAGTCCCTTTTTCACCCTCGCCCTGAAAAAGGGATCATACATGTCGTACATCGTCGCCCTATCGCCTGTAACCTGAGCCTCCCACATCTTCATCACTCGTTCTTTCAGCAGCGCTTCCCTGCTTGCTTCCGACATCTGTCCCGGCGGTCCGCCAACAGTGGCGCAGCCCACAGAAAATATCCCTATGATCAGCACAAGAATGGCTAAAATGCCCGAATAATATCGTGATTTACTCATCTATTTTTACCTCCTTAAGGTACAGGTCGATTTCATCCACATTGAGGGAGTCACTCTGATACCGGGGAATCAGCACATATACTCTGTCCTTGTATCCCGTGACATACGGATAGTAGTCATTATGCTTTCCGGGTTCGTCATTAAGGTTGATATCTTCGGATAACCAGGTCTTTCCGCCGTCCTTGGAGTAATTCATAAGGATATTCCCCCGTATCAGCCGGAAATCCTGCCAAACGACAACGATAGTTCCGTTCTCTGTTATATGCATTGCCGGAACCTGAGCCGATGTATTGTTATATTCATTATGATTGATCCGAACAGGTTCAGACCATGTTCGGCCGCCATCCTGTGATGTAAAGATATATACGGACGGTTTTATTGTGGTCTCTTCCACTTTTCTGTAGCTTGTCAATAAATAGATATCGCCGCTTTTCGATTGCATGACCTCAATCCTGTTGATATCCATATCCTGTGTCTGCTCTATGAATCGGGGCTGCCATTTCCCGTCTGAATCAAGATATGCGTATCCGATGCCTCTGGCGCCGGCCCAGAGGGCAACCGCCTTATCCTGTGCCAGAACTGTCTTGATTGCAGCAGGCACCCACTCATCATAGGATGCAAGTTGCACAGGTTCAGACCATTGGACTCCGTCAGAAGAGGTCGTCACATGGACACCGGCATTTTTATCTTCACTTTTGCGGCCGATGAAAAAGCAGTAAATCATCGTATCGGTCACAAGCAATGTGCCCGATGCCGATATATAACCGGGCGTTACGGGAATATCCTCATCCCTGAATGTTCTGCCGTAATCTGTTGAATAATTCATGAAGATGTTCACAGGCGGCTTCCTCTCGTCGACCCATGTAACGTAGATTTTATCATCTTTCTGTGTCACGGTTACGGGAAGGAGAGCGTCTTTGGCAGTGTTGAGCACTATCTCTTTTTCAAATATCTGCAGATTTTCGTCTGCTTTCTGAAAATAGATAAATTTATTTCCCGTATCCGAAAACTCTGGCCTCCAGATGAGAGCCGGCTTTTCCTCAGAAAATCCGAGCCAGACAAATGAACCCGTTGCCCCGTCTTTCTTGAGCTTCTGAATGACTTCCTTGTTCTTGATGATGTAGAGAAAATCATCATTTCCGTAGTGGAGCACTAAAGGATTGCCTCCGGGATCAACAAGGAACAACGGTGGCTCTGCTGCCTTGTTGTATACGGCATTCACTTTTACTTCAGCCGATGCCATAGCCTGTATTGCGCAGGCAACGATGATTCCTATCATGACAAGAATTTTTTTCAACATGGATTCCTCCTCTTTCATAGAGATTTCAGTCGCAACTCATAATAGTATAAGATATTCATGACAATTACGGAAGAAAGTTCTGAAAGCCACTTCTACTCCGCATAAAAAAGGAGCAGACCCGAGAGTCTGCTCCTTGAAAAATCAATCCGGTCTGGATTAACCTTATGGAACCATTCTGCTGTCTCTGATCAAAGTGCTTGTATTGATCATGCTGCCGCCTGCAAATGAAGGGGTGCCGTATTCGAGTTTGAACACGATAGCGTTATAGGAAATATTCGGGATTCCAGGTAAGATTGCCTCAGATGGATCAATGATGAGAGGGTCAGCGAGCTGAACCGATGCCCAGCCGCCCTGCTGTGTGAACCATGTTGCTGAGGCGAGTGTGCCTGCCAGGTCCTGGATATTAATACCTGCAACGCATCTCACATGAACAGTGTTTCCACCTGATCTCGGGTTTTCGTCCCTGTCGGTGATTCCCTGAACACCGCTTCCGTCGATGAGGCGGATTCTTGTTCTCTTCTGCTGCAATGCTCCGACCTCTGACATGTCGTTCGTGACACCAGGTACTGCTGGGCTCGCCATAACAAGAGGCGTCACGAAAAACCTTGTGGTGAATTCATCCGGTGGATAAATAGCAACCTGTTGAAGCTTTGTCCAAGGCAAAGGAGCGGGAGGTAAAAACGGAGGTGCGCTTTGAAGAACAAATGGGGGCATACCTGCCCATCCATCAGGCAAAAGATCTGTGGTTGCACCAATGATGAGACCAGGAGCAAACGAAGAGAATGCATACGCTCCCATTCCTGCTAAACCCTTGTGTGAAATAACTGCATTGTAGCCCCATGCTGCACCGTTTACGATGTCGAGGAGCATAATTTCACCGTCGAGGTTGTCAGCGATATAAAGTGGCACATCAAGGTCAGCGTTCAGAATGGGCCCTTCGCAACGCTGGGTTACCAGCATGTAGCCTCTTTCAGCAGTTGTAACACCCTGATTCGGAAGGTCGAACCCCGGTGCGCCAGCGCCACCCATGTAATTGGTAGCGTCATTGAACATTGCGTTGCCGCCTTCCACTACACCTGCGACATCAAAGGTAACGATATCATTGAAAGTGGTCGGTCTGCTGAAGTTAACTTCGGTGCACGGATCGATTGCCGCAGCCGTTACCGGTTTTGTGAAATACCTATAGTGAAGCACGAGCTGATGACCACCAACGGGAGCAGCGAGCAAGTCGCAGATACCCGTGTTTTGAGTGTTAATAACGCTCACGATGGAGCTCAGGTTGCCGGGGTTCGAGTTGATGTAAGGGAACATGATTGTTTCGGCAGAAGCGAAAGTGGTGAACCCAAGCAGTAAAACACTTAGCATTAATGCTAAAATCAACTTTCTCACTTTTGAAACCTCCTTTTTTTTTCGAATTTTCGAATTTTAAACTTTTAGCCAAGGGGCTAAGACCAGCAAACAACAACAGAAAACTTGACTTACCCTGTTACCTTTCCCTATCACCTCCTTCACTATCGTAATATCCTAACAATTTTAAGTGCTATCAATGATAGCTTATAACTATGAATATGCTCCTTATAATATCAAAGAACTCTTTATACTTTTGCGTAAATTGTAAATAAAGGTGTTCCCTTTGTCAAGCATTTTTTATAAGAATTTTTTCTTTGTTTGAACATTTTAGAAAGTATAAACACATGTTCTGATTACTGTCAAGTATTTTAAATAGAGTTGTCATTCGATGTCAAGCATATCATACAACGGTAATTATAGCAAGAAACAGGCCAACTGTAGTTACCTGAAAAGCCTTCTGTTTATGCGCACCTGCGGATGGCCATTTGTGTATTATCTATATCATGTTGTAGTTTTTTCACCACACGGCTCGATTCAGACTTGCCCATGCATAGCATAAAAACAATAAGCCCCGGGCACATAGTTTCCACTCTTCTCCCTTTCTCCATCTCAGGGGGTTTTCTCTTTGATGAAATCTTTTATTGCCTCGTCCTTGGTAGTCCCCTTGTATCTGTCAATGTAGTCGATAGTCACTTTCCCTGCTTCCCTCTGGTTCCTTATCACATGCGGCGTGAGCAGAATGATGAGTTCAGTCCTCTGGGTATTATCCGTCGTATTTGAAAAGAGATGTCCCAGAATAGGGATCTTGCTGAGGATCGGGATGCCGTCTTTGGACTTTGATACATCCTCCCGTATCAGCCCCCCGATGATAATCGTCTCTCCGTCCTGCGCGACGAGGTTCGTGGTGGACTCTGTTTTGTTTATCGAAGCAAAATCCTGACCTGCAACCTTCACATTATCTCCGAGCGAGGAAACTTCCTGGGTTATTTCCAGGGCAACCAGTCCGCTGTCATTGATCTGCGGCTTCACGTTGAGGATAATCCCGATATCTTTATACTGGATGGTGGAGGTTACCGTCGTGGTAGTCTCGATTCCCGTTGATGTCTGCGTGGCAAGCGGTATCTGCGAGCCGACCTGTATCCGCGCCTCCCTGTTGTCGGACACCAGGATGTGCGGCGCTGCGAGGATCTTGGCTTTTGAATCCTTGAGCGCTGCCATGAGGCGAGCCCGCACAATGCCGGACGGGTCTGTCCCGACAAAAGTGAACCCGTCGCCCGCACCGGTATTATAGGTTGTCCCCAACGGTTTGCTGAAGAAATCTCCGCCCAGGTTTATATCGCGGTTGAAGGGTTTCATATCGTGAATTTTTAAATCTGATTGCAATGACCAGGAAAAGCCGAAACTGAGGTTGTCGATCAGGTCTACCCGTGCGATAAGCCCTTCGATAACCACCTGCCTTGGCATGATATCGATCTTCCTGATCGTCTCATCGATAAATGCATAGTCCGTAGGGTTCGCAAGGATAATTAATGTATTGGTTATCTCATCCGCAAAAATCCTGGCCTCTGAAGATACAAAGGTCCCTCCGCCGGTAACTGTTGCAGCAGCGCCGGTTTGCGGTGCGGCAGAAGAAGGCGCGGGAGCACTGGTTTTCGCCGGCTGTGTTTTCGCGGCAGTTGTCGAAGAGGAGGTGGATTGCGTCCCGGTGAAGATTGACTGGAGGAGTGAGGCGATATGGGTAGCTTTGCTGTTCTGCAATGGATACACATAAATCTTTGGCCGGGCAACTTCAAACATGTCGTCAAAGGTAGCCACCCACTGTTTTATATATCCGAGCTGTTCCGGTGAAGACGCAACGACGAGCAGCGCATTCATGCGATAGAAGGGGATGATCCTTACCGTGCCTCCCTTCAAGTGCAGTCCCAGTGCATTTTCGATATCGGGCAAAGATTCCTTTAAGTCCAGATTCTTGAAGGTAAACATTTCGATGGACACCTTGTCCGGGGTTTTTCCTATCTGTGCATAGACCAGTTCTCTCGGGACTTCAGTAAGGGGAATAATTCTGTAAAGCCCCCCCTCTTCAACGAATCCGATCCCGTTGAGCCTGAAGATTATCTCCATGACTGAGAGGACTTCATCTTTCGGTATCGGAGTAACCGTTCGGAAATTCACCCTTCCCTTGACCTGGGGATCAATAAGATAATTCACCTTGAGCACGTCTGCGAAGATTGTCTGTGCCACTTCAAAGATATCCGCATCGTCAAAGAAGAAACTTACGGTAGGAGGAGATTTTGTTTGTGGTGATACCGGTGCTACAACCTGCGGCTGCTGCGGGAGTTGAATAGGAGCAGGCATGGATTCTTCAGGTGGCTGAATACCAGGGGGAAGGTTTACTGTATCCCCGGAACTTCCTACGGAACGCTCAGCGCCTTCCTGTTCGCTTGTATCCTTTGGAGACTGTTCCATTCCAGAAGGCTGATTCTGGAATGCATCAGATTCAGATGGTTGCTTCCGGGGAAGCTGTTTAATTTCTTCGAGAAATCTTTCCTGTTGTTCTAAATACCTTTGCATCCTTTCCTCGGGAGGCGCGTTCAGCAAATCCTCCGCTGGCGTTATACCCTCTTGTGCAGAAGCTGCGGGCATATAACTGTGCAAAAAGAGAATGCTTGCGATGATGACAAAAATACATCTTTTCAGCATTAAATAATTCTCCTTAATTCTCGAAGCTGCGCATATTCATATCTTGTAACAATAAATTTATTGCCGGTATCTTGTCAAGGTTCTCCTGATCCGTTGAAGCATCAGGGTTCCTGTTCCCTGTGACTATAGTTCTGTCTGTTGTCCGGACAGCAGAAACAAACAGTAAGCGCCGAAGGTCTCTTTAGGTCCGGAGATAGTACTTCCGGTAGAATCTGAACAGCCCCCGATAGAATTCATACGTCCGCTTTCGTCCCAATCTTTTCGTTGATGCTCCGCCGTGATGGATTACCCTTGCTTCGGGGCAAAGATATATTTTATAAGAAGTGATTATCGAGAGCCGGTAACACCAGTCAACGTCATTGAAATAGAGGAAAAACCGTTCATCCATCGGGCCGACAGCATTCCAGCATGCTCTTCTGACCAGGAGCGCTGACGCCATGGGCTGCTGAATAATACCGCCCCTGCCCTGTTCTTCGATGTCCAGCTTCCAGGCACGGAAGGCGCCCATGCTCTTGATGCCGCAGAGTTGCAGAAAGAGCGCGGAAGGGGTTGGGAACCTCCTGCACGATATCTGTATCCTCCCGTCAGGATACATGAGTATAGGCGCGACTGCTCCGGCATCCGGATGCTTCGCAAGAAAAGAGATGAGTTGCTCCGTGGTGTTTTCCAGAAACTGGATATCATTGTTGAGAAAAAAAAGAAAATCACCGGTTGCCCGGTCAGCCCCCTGGTTAATCGCTTTTGCATACCCAAGGTTCATGACATTGCGGATCAATCTGATGTCGGGGAATGTCCGTTGTATATATGCTGCGCTGTCATCTTGAGAAGCATTGTCAATCACGATAATTTCGTACGGTATTGTGCGCCCCGTGTTCAGAATTGAGACTATACATTCTTCAAGTAATGTGCGTTGATTCCAGTGTGGAATGATAAACGAGACTTTTGGAGCAGCCTTCCCGGATACGTCTCGTTTACTCATGTCCTGCTGTGTCCGGATTGTTTGGTTCTGTTGCGGGTCATAAGTATGATAGCCCCGCCAATAGTTGAGATATGCATATCCCTTTACAAAAGGCAGAATGGCCAGATGGCGAAGATATCCCTGTTTCAGAAAGAATACAGTATGACTCGACAAATCCTTCATCACATAATCAGCTTTACTTTTTAATGAAGAGGTTCTTTCTAAAATATTGAAGCCGTATTGTTCCTGCATGCGCCGGAACGCGCTGCCGTCCTGGCATGCTATCCTCCCGATGCGGGTGAGTGAAAAGGGATGACTGTGGATTACACATGCATCCGGCACATACCGGAACAGGTATTTATCTTTTGATGAGAGATACCACAGATAATCTTCCCACCCCGGTATCAGTTCATCAAAATGCACTTCTTCCCACATTGTTTTGAGAAAAGCGCAATTAGCATTGGAAAAGGGCACCCTAGCCCCCTTTCTGGCTTGTGCAGGAAAGTGTTTACTCAGAGATACCTCCTCGAAAGGATTCATCCCTTTTACCGCAACCTGTCTCCCGAAGGTAGCATGAGCTTTGCCCTGCTGTATTGGTGCAGTTAAGTTGCTTAACCAGAGATCATCGCAGGGAATACAGTGCGCCGACAGGCAAACAACAATATCGCCCTGTGCATGCTGGATACCGTAGTTAAGGGAATACCCATAGGTGAATTGTTCAGCGGGGATATGGAGTGTGGTAACCTGATACCGGGATACTATCTCAAGCGTTCTGTCAGAAGAACCAGAATCAACGATGATAATCTGTATGGGATCTGCATGCTTCTGGGAAAAAATATTTGCTAAAACCCGCCCGATGCTGTTTTCTTCGTTTTTTGTTCTGATGATAAGTGCAATAGCCATGGGCATCGAAGTTCGAGGTTACAATTCGGCTTTTGCAGGTCTTACACTATTTGCTGTCTTATGCATTCCCCTATTCCTGCTCCTTGCTTTTTCTTCGAATGAGATACCGCATGCGTCGAGAAAAATCTTTTCCATTTCTCTGAATGTTTCCCTGTCATCGGGAAAGGCACTCACAAACCGGTAGCCTTTCTCCGCGATATCCTGTCTCAGTGCATCATTTTGCATCATCTCTTCTATGCCTGAAGCTATTTCCTGCGCGCTAAAGCCGACTAGTTTAACATTTTCCCGTGACCCGTAATTAATATAGTTATCGTTGTAGTCAAGATCGATAACCGGACATTTGCAGGCCATCATCTCAAACGGGACAAGAGAGGGATTTGTCGTACTGAAAGCAATTCCGACATCTACCTCAGAATAGAGTTGTGCAAGCTCATGGAGAGTGAGCACCCCAAGATTTTCATGGGGGAAAGGAATAATTGAACTGTTAATTGCACGTGATCCAAAGAGTGAGATTTTCACATGAGGATTCCGCTGGTGGAAAAGATGCAAGGCTTCTACGCCAAGCCAGAAACATCGTCTTGGCATTTCA
>JAKLQR010000081.1 GCA_022013235.1 Thermodesulfovibrionales bacterium
GCGAGGAACGGTACCGGGACCTTGTGGAAAATGCGACTGACCTGATTCTTACGCACGACCTTACCGGGGCTTTCCTTTCGGTCAACGCTGCTTTTGCAAGGGCGATCGGCCTCGGGGCCGGGGAATATGCGGGACTGAGCGTTCCCGACATAATTCCTCAAGACCTGCGGCACGAGTTCAAAGATTACATAAAAGCCATTCAGCGCGACGGAAAAGCTAACGGCATCATGAAGATCGTGACCAGGAATGGGGAAGTACGCTACTGGGAGTACCGCAACACCCTGCGCACGGAGGGCGTGCCGGAGCCTGTAGTGCGGGGTATGGCCCGGGATGTGACCGGGGAGGTTCTGGCGAAGCGGGCTCTCAGGAAGAGCGAAAAGCGTTATCGTCTGCTGTTTGAACGAAACCTGGCCGGCATTTACCGTACTTCGATAGATGGCAGGCTTCTCGATTGCAACGACGCGTTTGCCAGGATTTATGGCTACGACTCGCGCGATGAAGCCATGCAGCACCCTGTCGTGGACTTCCACGTCAGCCCGGAGGCCCGGGAGGATTTTATTGCTGCGGTTAAGAAGGGGCGAACGCTTATTGGTATAGAAATCCGTGGGCGCCGGAAGGACGGCAGTTTGATCTGGCTGCTGGATAGCGCCAGCCTGGTTCCCGGGGAAGAGGCTGAACTTACGGAGATAGAGGGCATGCTCATTGACATCACCGAACGCAAGCAGGCTGAGGATGCGTTGCGGGAGAGCGAGGAATTGTTAAGGAGCTACCTGGAGAATGCCCCGGACGGCATTTACATGAACGACCTTGAAGGCAACTTTCTTTATGGCAACAAAAAGTGCGAAGAGATCACCGGTTACCGGCGTGAAGAGATGATTGGAAAAAACCTCCTCGAGTTGAACCTCCTGTCTGAAAAAAGCCTGCACAAAGCCGTACGGTTGCTTCAAGACAATATAGAGGGCAGATCCACCGGCCCGGATGAGATTGAGCTGATCCGCAAACAAGGGAAGATTATACCAGTTGAGATAAACACCAGTGTTGTTCAACATATGGGACAGAGAGTCATCATCGGTTCTGTTCGTGACATCACCGAGCGCAAAAAAATAGAAGAGGAGCTTTTGAAGGCCGACAAACTCGAATCAGTCGGGATTCTCGCTGGCGGCATAGCCCATGATTTCAACAATATCCTGACCTCGATTTCAGGAAATATTTCCCTTGCCCGGATGCATCTGAAACCCGGAAGTAAGGAATTCGATCTTTTAAGCGCGGCAGAAACCGCGGCGATAAGAGCAAGCGGACTGACAAGGCAGCTGCTGACATTTGCCAAAGGCGGTTTGCCTGTAAAAGAGATTGCTTCGATTCAAACACTCATCAAAGAATCCTCCCTCTTTGTGTTGCAGGGTTCAAAGGTGAAATGCGAAATATCGGTTGCGGAAGACCTCTGGCCGGTCGAGGCGGACACGGGGCAGATAAGCCAGGTCATCAGCAATATTGTTATAAATGCAAACCAGGCAATGCCCGAGGGAGGGGTTATCCGGATTACGGCGGAGAATATGATGCCTGAAATGATAAGCGGAATACCTGTTGAACCGGCAAAATATGTCCGCATATCGATAAGGGATGAGGGGATAGGCATAGCCGAAAAGCATCTTTCAAAGATATTTGATCCTTATTTTACCACGAAGAAAAAGGGAAGCGGCCTCGGGCTTGCGGCAGCCTATTCCATCATCAAAAAGCACAGCGGACACATCTCCGTGGATTCTCTGCCGGGAGCCGGAACCACTTTTCATATCTATCTGCCTGCTTCTGATAAATATGTTCCGGTAAAAGAAGAGGCTGATCTTGTAACAGGCAGCGGCAGGATACTTGTAATGGATGATGACAAGGTGCTGAGGGAGATGGCGGAAGATATGCTGGAGGTGCTGGGTTATGAATCAGAGTTTGCAAAAGAAGGCGCCGAAGCGATTGAGATGTACAGGAAAGCAATAGAATCAGGAAAACCCTATGATGCGGTCATCCTTGACCTTTCCATTCCTGGCGGTATGGGAGGAGAGGAAGCCATAAAAATACTGCTTGAAATTGACCCCGAAGTTAATGCCATTGTTTTCAGCGGTTACTCCGAAAGCCCCGTCTTGTCTGACCATCTTAAGCATGGTTTTAAGGGCAAGATGGCAAAGCCGTTTGAGTTGAAGACTTTGGGCAAGGTCTTGAATGATGTATTGAAAGAGCCGAAGATCGTGAATCGTGGATAGTGGATCGTGAATCCGCCAGACAGATTGGCGGATCAACGAACAACGAACGACGATAAACGAAGTACGAAATTCGATATTCATTTAATCTTGCCCATGCGGAGAATACAAGCTATAATCGCCGCATATAATGCGGAGAATGAAAATGTATATTTATGAAAGAAAAGATTGGCCCCGATTCCGTTGGAACCAGGAGAAGATAGCCGGTCGGCTATCTGCCGTACGTCATAGACAGGGCCGTCTGGTCGGACGGATGGAGACCCTTGGTTTCAGCGTGCGCGCGGAAGCCATTTTAAACACCCTGACACTGGACGTACTAAAATCCTCCGAGATTGAAGGGGAGATTCTCGATAGAGAACAAGTGCGGTCATCCATCGCCCGGCGTCTTGGGATGGATATAGGGGCATTCGCATCCGCAAGCAGAAACGTCGAAGGTGTGGTTGAAATGATGTTCGATGCCACACAAAATTATGACCAACTCTTGACCAGGGAAAGACTATTCTGTTGGCATGCTTCACTTTTTACGGCCGGATACAGCGGAATGCGCAAAATCAAGGTGGGCGCCTGGCGTGATGATGCGAAAGGGCCGATGCAGGTTGTTTCCGGCCCGATAGGTCGCGAACAAGTGCATTTTGAGGCTCCTGCTGCCGGTCTGCTGGAAAAGGAAATGAAAGCCTTTCTTGACTGGTACAATGATGATGATGGTACTGATCTTCTCTTGCGTGCAGGTACTGCCCACCTTTGGTTTGTGACGGTTCATCCTTTTGAAGACGGGA
This sequence comes from Thermodesulfovibrionales bacterium, assembly GCA_022013235.1. Taxonomy (GTDB): domain Bacteria; phylum Nitrospirota; class Thermodesulfovibrionia; order Thermodesulfovibrionales; family SM23-35; genus JAKLQR01. Next base: position 3,026 of record JAKLQR010000081.1, read on the forward strand.
ATGGGCGCATTGCCAGAGCTATTGCTGATATGACACTGGCACGATCGGAGCAAAGTGTTCAGCGCTTTTACAGTCTGTCAGCTCAAATCCGGCAGGAGCGGAAGGCCTACTATGAGAGGTTGAAGAGTGCACAGCAAGGAACGCTTGATATTACCGGGCATCTGGAATGGTTTCTTGACTGTCTCAACAACGCCTTTGATAGCTTGGAAAAAACACTGAAGGATGTGTTGAAAAAGGCCGGCTTCTGGCAATCTTGTGCCAATTTATCGTTCAATGACCGCCAGCGGTTGATTCTTAACAAGTTGCTGAACGGTTTGGAAGGCAAACTCACATCATCCAAATGGGCTAAAATGGCAAAGTGTTCGCAAGACACGGCTTTACGGGATATTCAGGATCTTATCGAACTCGGTGTCTTGAAGAAAGACCTCTCTGGTGGCCGAAGTACCAGTTATCATCTGCTATTCTGATTTTTTAAGTCCTATATTCGATATTCGATGTACGATGTACGA
>JAKLQR010000008.1 GCA_022013235.1 Thermodesulfovibrionales bacterium
CTGTGGACCTCTACCTGATCGACGGAAACTCATACGTCTACCGCGCGTATTACGCGATTAAAACCCTCACGAATTCCAGGGGATTCCCGACAAACGCCATCTATGGGTTTACCACGATGCTCCTCAAGATCATACGGGACAAAAAACCGGACGGCCTTCTCGTCTCCTTTGATTCACCTGTGCCGACCGAGCGGCACAGAATTTACGAGGCATACAAGGCCCAGAGGCCGGAAGCCCCCGGCGACCTCGTCGAACAGTTCCCCCACATACGGAAGATTGTCACCGCCCTGCATATCCCGATATACGAAATCCCGGGCTATGAGGCGGACGACATCCTCGGCGCCATTGCAAAAAAAGCGGCAGCGAAAGGGGAAAAGGTCTTCATTGTCACCGGCGACAAGGACATGCTCCAGCTTGTCGATGAAACAATCAAAGTCTACGACCCGATGAAGGACAGGGTGCTGGACGAAGGATATGTGAAAGAGAAATTCGGGTTGAGTCCGGAGAGGATCCCCGAGTTCATGGCGCTGGCCGGTGACGCTGTCGACAATATCCCGGGGATCAAAGGGATTGGCGAGAAAACCGCCAGGGAACTTCTCACCCAATTCGAGAGCATAGAATCCCTCCTCAGCAATGCCGGCCTTATAAAGAAGGAGAAGCTGCGGCAGCTTGTTTCCGACAATGCAGACATCGTGAGGCTGAGCAGGAAACTCGCCACGCTTGATACATCAATGCCGCTCGATATCGATTTTGATGCGATGCGCATGCAAGAACCTGACTGGAACGCGCTCTTTTCGCTCTTCAAGGAATATGAATTTGTAACCCTGATGAAACTTATCCCCCATGAAAAAAAGACCGAATCAGAATGCGCAATTGTCCTTTCCCCTGAAAAGGTCCGGCACATTGCATCATCAATAAAGGATATCTGCGCGTATGATGTTGAGACAACGGGCAGGGATCCGATGAGCGCCGGGCTTGTGGGACTTGCAGTCTGTTCCGAAAAAGACCGTGCATATTATATCCCTATTTCCCATGCATATCCTGAAGCTCCCGTACAGGTCTCGCTCAGGGATCTTTCCGCATGTTTCTCGGAAACGTTCAGGGACAGCCGGATGCCAAAGACAGGGCATAACCTCAAATACGACATCATAGTGCTCGGTGAGCATGGCTTGGAGATTCAGGGTCCCCTTTTTGATACAATGATTGCATCGTATCTGCTGAATCCGAACAAACCGAACCACAGCCTCGAAGAAGTCGCACTGGAATATCTCTCCCGCCGGAAAAGGAAGTTCGAAGATGTCCTGAAGAAGAGAAAATCTTTTGCCGAAGTGCCGCTGGAAGAGGCTGCTCCCTATGCCTGTGATGACGCCCTGCTGAGTTTCGATCTCAGGGAGGCGCTTTTTGCAAAACTCAGCGAGACCGGCCTCGACCGTCTCTATTTTGAGATCGAGATGCCGCTCATCCCCGTCCTTGCCGATATGGAAAGAGCAGGGGTGATGATAGATGACGACAAGCTGAACGACCTCTCGAAAGAACTCGAAAGGGAACTCGACGGTCTCACCCGGAGGATATTTTTCCTCGCAGGCGAAGAGTTCAATATCAATTCACCAAAACAGCTCGCACAGGTGCTCTTCGATTCCCTCGGATTACAGCCGCGCAAGAAGACAAAAACAGGATATTCGACAAATATGGCAGTTCTCGAAGAGCTTGCGCAGGTCCACGAACTCCCCGGAGAAATCCTGAACTACCGCGGCTTTAATAAGCTCAAAACTACCTATATTGATGTGCTGCCCTCTCTGGTCAATAAAAAAACAGGACGGATACATACCTCATTCAACCAGGCTACAACCGCAACCGGAAGACTGAGCAGCAGCGAACCGAATCTCCAGAATATTCCGGTAAAAGGGGAATGGGGACGCCGGATACGGGAGGCGTTTGTCGCGGAACGGGACAGTTTCCTCCTTTCTGCAGATTACTCTCAGATTGAATTGCGCATCATGGCCCATCTGAGCGGTGACGCGGGTCTTATCAGCGCCTTCACCAACGATATCGATATCCATGCGCAGACAGCCGCTGAATTGCTCGGCATCCCAAGGGAAAAGGTAGGCGCTGATGCGAGGAGGATTGCGAAAACCGTGAACTTCGGCGTGCTCTACGGGATTTCTCCCTTTGGTCTTTCTGAAACGCTGAATATATCGCGGGAAGAGGCCAGACAATATATCGACCAGTATTTTGCCAGATATCCCGGCGTCAGGCGCTATATCGACACAACCATAGTTAATGCAAAACGGGAAGGGTATGTTGAAACCCTTTTCGGAAGAAGGCGGGCTGTCCCGGAACTTCACAGCAAGAACCAGTCTGTCAGGCAGATGGGCGAACGGTTCGCCGTTAACTCGCCGATCCAGGGGACAGCAGCCGATATCATCAAAATAGCGATGGTACGGATATGGAAAATATTGCGGGACATGAAACTGCGGTCGCGGATGATCCTCCAGGTCCATGATGAACTTCTCTTTGAAGTCCCCGAACGTGAACTGGACACGGTCAGGGGGGTTGTGAAGACGGAGATGGAGAACGTTGTCAAACTTTCGGTCCCTGTTCAGGTCA
>JAKLQR010000009.1 GCA_022013235.1 Thermodesulfovibrionales bacterium
AGGCCTTGCCCAGAATATAATGTCAGGGAACATCCCCGAAAGCCTCCTCGGCAAGCGCATTATATCCCTCGACCTCGGCGCCCTCATTGCAGGGACAAAATACAGAGGTCAGTTCGAAGAGCGGCTCAAGATTGTGATGAAGGAAATCGTGCAGTCCGACAACATCATCCTCTTTATAGACGAACTCCATACCCTCATCGGCGCAGGTGCGGCAGAAGGTTCGGTCGATGCATCGAGTATGCTGAAGCCGGCGCTTTCGCGCGGCGAGATCCAGTGTATCGGCGCGACCACGCCGGATGAATACAGAAAACATATTGAAAAAGACGGCGCGCTCGAACGGAGGTTCCAGCCCGTCTCAGTCCAGCCGCCGAATATAGAGAACACCATCACGATATTGCACGGGCTGAAGACCAGATATGAATCCTTCCATAAGGTAAGAATAGACGAAGACGCGATAGAGGTTGCCGCACGGCTTTCGGACAGATATATCTCCGACAGATACCTGCCGGACAAGGCGATTGATGTGATCGATGAGACCGGCTCCCGGATTAAACTCAAACGGTATAAACCTCCGCATGAGCTTAAGGAGATCGAGACCGATATCAAGAGATTTTCCAAAGAGAAGAATCTCTATATCAAACTCCATGACCTCGAAAAGGCTTCCTCCCTCCGCATGGAGGAAGAACGGCTGAAACGGCTCCACGAACAGATCCATAATCAATGGATGGAGAATCTGAACAAGGAAGTCCCCGTCGTGAACTCCGAGGACATTGAATATACGGTTTCGAAGATGACCGGTATCCCTCTATCGAAGATCGAGGAGAAAGAATCAGAGAAGCTTATCATGATGGAGGAAAACCTGCACAGGAAAATTATTGGGCAGGATGAAGCGATCAGGGCTGTTTCACAGGCTATCAGAAGGTCGCGGGCAGGACTAAAGTCGAATAAGAAACCAATCGGTTCATTCTTCTTCCTCGGGCCGACTGGTGTAGGGAAGACCGAACTTGCACGGGCCCTCGCATGGTTCCTGTTCAATGACGAGACATCCCTGGTAAAGATCGATATGTCTGAATATATGGAACGGTTCAATGTTTCACGCCTGACGGGCGCCCCTCCGGGATACGTCGGATATGAAGAAGGCGGGCAGCTGACGGAAAAGATACGGAAGAAACCTTATTCCGTCGTCCTCTTTGACGAGATCGAAAAAGCCCATCCGGATGTCTTCAACATCCTTCTTCAGGTGCTCGACGAAGGGGTGCTTACTGACAATTTCGGGAGAAAGGTAGACTTCAGGAATACGGTCATCATCATGACTTCGAACCTCGGCGCCCGGATGATCGAGAAAGGCACACCGCTGGGATTTCAGCTCAATGTGTCTGATATACTGCACGATAAAATTAAGGACAGCGTACTGAACGAACTGAAGAAGACCTTCAACCCTGAATTTCTGAACCGTGTCGATGAGACGGTTGTATTTCATCCCCTCGATAAGGATCACCTGCTTTCGATTATCGATCTGCTCGTGGAAGAGACAAACCGCATGCTCCTCGACCAGGAACTGGTCATTGAGGTATCGACAGAGGTAAAAGAATGGATACTGAAACACTATTATCAACCCGCATACGGAGCGCGGCCGATGAGGAGGGCTGTCCAGAAGGTCCTTGAAGACCCCCTTTCTGAAGAGATACTCAAAGGAAGGTTCAGGGGCGTTCACAAGATAAGCGTCGTGATCGAGGGTGACAGGCCTGAATTTATCGAAGCCGAAGAAGCTGTCTCGGTAGTCTGAGGTTCCCGTTCTTTCGTTCGAGAAGGTATTTTTTCACCGTGAAAAATAAATCGATACTACTCATTTCAATCCTCATTGCGGCTCTTGCCGTACTTTTTTTTGCCACACGGTCGGACCACGGCATTCCTGAAACGGTTTCCATCGGCGACACCGTTCCTGATTTCGAACTGATCGATGCGGAGAACAGGACGACAAAGCTCTCCGACCTGAGAGGCTCAATCGTCCTTATTAACTTCTGGGCAACATGGTGCGAGTCATGCATAGACGAAATGCCGTCCCTTGAAAACCTGCACAAGAACCTTTCCGGAGAGACATCGTTCAGGATGGTGACCGTGCTCTTTAAAGACAACCTGCCCAGAGCAACGGATTACCTGAAAGACAACCGCTATTCCCTTCCGGTATATGCCAATCCCAACGGTTCTGCGGCCAGAAACTTCGGGCTCACCGGAGTGCCGGAAACATACCTTATCGACAAGAAGGGGATATTGAGAGAGAAAGTGATAGGCCCTGCGGACTGGGATTCTCTCCGCGCGGTGCAGACAATCAGGGCGTTCATGAATGAACCCGGATAACCCCCGCTTCAGTATTCTTTGTTCTGTATAGTTTATCGATACCGCAAGAAAGGTATAATCTTACATGGGGAAAATACGCCCTCCTGAGCCTGTATTGCTTTTTATCGGAACGCTCTATTCCCGCCCGGAGATATTTGACCGGGCAAGTCCGCTCCTCGAAAACAGCTACGGGGAAATACTTTTTATCAGCCCGTCAGTGCGATGGGACTATTCTTCTCATTACAGAAACGAGCTTGGCTGGCCGATATTCAGACAGTTCATATTCTTCAGGGACACTATCGATCCGGGAGCCCTCGCCGATATAAAATTGCATACCATCAGCATTGAGGAAAAACTCTCTGCAGGCGGGAAGAGAAGCATTAATCTTGACCCTGGATATCTCTGCCTCCCCAGAGTAGTCCTCGCCTCGACAAAAAATTATTCCCACCGTATCTATCTGGGAAAGGGGATTTACGCCGAGGTGACGCTTCTTTATCAGAAGAACACCTATCAGCCCCTCATGTTCACCTACAGAGATTATCAGGATACGGCATGTATTGATTTATTCCTCAGGATGCGGAAATATCTGGAGAAAAAATGAAGAACCGGAACATTATGGGCTAAACCACCACGAGATTATCCCTGTGTATAACCTCGTCCGAGTATTTGTATCCGAGGACTTTTTCGATCTCCGTCGTCTTTTTCCCCCTGATCTTTTCTGCTTCTGACGACGAGTAATTGGTCAGACCTTTCGCAATCCGCAGTCCTCTCAGGTCAATGCAGGAGACTGCGTCGCCGATATCGAAATGCCCCTCCACAGAAAGAATGCCTGAAGGAAGCAGGCTCTTGCCTCCTTCAATGAGAGCCTTCACTGCACCGTCATCGATGATGATATTCCCCTTGGACCGGCTGCCGTACGCAATCCATCCCTTTCGGGATGAGAGTTTTTCCTGCTTCGGCTTGAAAAGAGTACCGGCAGGCTTGCCTTCGGTGACGGACAACAACAACCCTTTCTTTCTGCCGCTCATAATATGCACAACAATACCGTAGTTCATCGCCCTCTTTGCTGCGAGGAGCTTCGAATACATGCCTCCTGTGCCAATGATGCTCCCCGCGCCACCGGCTTTTCTTTCGAGCTCCGGCGTTATCTCCTCGACATATTCAATGATCCTGGCATCCGTGCTCTGTCTGGGGTCTGCGGTATACAGTCCGTCTACATCGGAAAGAATCACCAGTTTCTCGGCCTCGACAAGACCGGCAACGAGTGAGGCGAGATAATCATTGTCTCCGAATTTTATCTCATCGGTAGCAACGGTATCATTCTCGTTGATCACCGCGGTGATTTTATATGAAAGCAGGGTAAGGAGTGTGTTCTTTGCATTGATATAGCGTTTCCTGTCCGAAAGGTCATTGCGGGTGAGCAGCACCTGTGCCACTTTCATGCCATACTCGCTGAAACTCTTCTCATAGGCCCACATAAGGCTGCTCTGGCCGACCGCCGCGGCGGCCTGCTTCACTTTTATGTCCTTCGGCTTATTCTTTAATCCGAGTTTCCCCATCCCCGCAGCAATCGCGCCGGAGGAAACGAGAAGAACTTCATACCCTTTCTCATAGAGCGCATGAATATCATGCGCAAGGGAAGATATCCTCATCGTGTCTATGCCTTCCCCTGCGTGAGCTAGGATATTGCTGCCGATCTTCACAACCAGCCTCTTCATGCTGAATTCCCTCCGCACGCTCATCGGTTTGCTTTCTGCAATTATTGATTATACCAGATCAGCAGGGGGAGCGGATTCTTCCGGAGGCAATCGAATGGCCCCTGTTAAACTAAAGGGGCAAAAACCCCACAGGCATCTGAGTGACCCTGGGACGGGAATAAGCGAAAATATTGTATCTGCCTGTCTACACAGAATTTATAAATTCAGAGGATAGGATATATTTTTTGCTGACAGAGAATGGCAAGAGATATTTTTCTACCGTTCTTTATTCCCATCCTGTCCCGTAATCTTTTCTATGAGGTTACCGAGGCGCTTCCTCTCTTCCTCTTTGACTTCCGAGAACTGGATGCCGGCAGAATATACGGGAATGATGCTGCCCCTCAGGTCTCTTCTGGATTCAACCAGGAACGACCAGATTACCGTTCCCTGTAAATATATAGCCTCATTCCCTGAGTGCAGGTCCAGAAAGTATGGTTTTCCGATACTGAGTCCCTTGTGTATTGCCAGTTTCAAGCCATCCATACTGATATTGAGGATATCTGTCGCACCGATAAATGCCAGTCTGCACCGAATTGCTGTTTCCTATGTTCCGTATCTTTTGTATCTCCTTTTCTCCCGGACATACTCCGTCACAGGTCTCTGTTCAGGGCCACGGCTTTCCCCGACTGAAAAGGAGCGATCCGGTTCACTGCTCTCCTGAATGACCCTTCCGGCAAGAGTCTCATGGGTATTCCCGCTCACAGAGTCCACAAGACTCCTGAACGCAGTATCTTTCTCTGTAAGTTCTATACCCATCCCGTTCTTCGCCGAGAAGACAGACATCCTCGCGTTTCTTTTCACAATCCCTTTCACGGCAGATACCGTGTTGTCCGGCAGGGTGAGTTCCACATGCAGCAGGGTCTGGGGCAGAAAGCTGCGGCTGGTCCTTAAGAAGAGGCCGTTTTCAGAGATATCGCTTGTGATACCCAGAAAACTGTTCTGTTCTGTTTTGATTTTTGCCGGGAGTCTCTTAATAAACCTCCGATGTTTTCTCCTCTCTGCTCTTTGCTGCAATTTCATTTTTAAAACCATACTTGAATCCCCTTTGCCCAGGAACTCACCGGGCAGCCTTAAAGCACCTTAAAGGCCGCCTCTGTCACCTGAGCATCAAACTGGATATTATTGTGCCGTTTCAGTTCCTCAAACGCATACTCTCTTCCCGGCGCCTTGCGGTAAGGTCTGTCTGCGGTCATGGAATCGAAGGAATCCGCGACATGGAGTATTCGCGAAATAAACGGAATCTGATCACCCCTGAGCCCGTCGGGATATCCGCTTCCGTCTATTTTTTCATTGTGGTGCCTGATAAACGGGATGACATCATTCAATTGCTTTACTCTCTTGAGTATCCCGGCGCTCTGTACCGGGATTTTCTTTATTCTCGCGAACTCCTCCTGCGAGAGCTTTCCCTGTTTGTTCAAAAGGTCATCGCAGTTTGATATTTTTCCGATATCATGGAGAAGCGCTGCGAGCTGGAGTTTTTTTAACTTTTCATTTTCGAGTCCTATTTCTTTCCCGATTTTTGTTGCATAAGCCGCTACGCGGACTGAATGGCCTTTCAGCCAGGGACTCTTTCCGTCAATAGTCATCACCATGGTACGGACAAAGTTCATAAATAATACTTCGAGATCGGCATACGACTGGCACATCTCATCGATTATTTCATGGAGCGCGTCTTTATCTCTCTCTGCTTTCTCAGCAGTATACCGGAACCGCATTTCATTCTCACGGAGTGCCTGGAACGCCTGTTTTCTCCCCATGACGTCTGTTACCGAACCACGGAAAAACTGAAGATTCCCGTGCCGGTCGTATACGGCGCGGACATTTTCAGAAACCCATATGACACTCCGGTCTTTCCGGAAAACCCGGGTTTCAAAATCTGAAATCAGTCTTTCCTCCAGAACCATCCGGGTCATTTCCGCATGATGCGCCGGATCTGCATACAGCTGCTGACGGACGTCGGTAATATTCTGCATGAGATTATCCGGAGATTCATACCCGAACAGATCTGCAAGCGCGGCATTCGCCGCGACATATCTTCCTCCTGCGTCCATGAGATAAATCCCTTCGACTGCGTTCTCAAAAATTGTCCGATACATATCGCATGATTCTCGCATCCGGTTCACTTCGATGCCCCGTGATATCTTGGACAGGAGCAGCTCGAATTTAAACGGTTTTTCAATATAGTCGAAGGCACCGTTCCGCATCGCTTCCGCAGACAGGTTGAATTCGTTCTTTCCTGTGATCATTATGCCTGTAAGGTGCGGATCGATCTTCATCGCTGCCCTTAGGAGCGCAATCCCGTCCATGTCCGGCAACTCTGCCTCTGCAAGAAACACATCAAATTTTTTTTCTTTTAA
>JAKLQR010000082.1 GCA_022013235.1 Thermodesulfovibrionales bacterium
CTCAGTATCGGTATCCCTATTTCTGCAGTTATGACGGTGACTGTTGCATCTATTAGGGGATTCAAGAATGTAGTGCCCTATGTGTTCATCCGCAAAGTTTTCATGCCGCTCATCAGTATCATTCTTTCGCTCAGCGTGCTTTTTATTGGAGGACGTTTAATAGGACTTTCTGCGATCTACGTAGTGTCTATAGCATGTGCGGCAGTGCTAGGTTTTTTCATGCTCAGATCGTTTCTATCGTCATTTAAGGAGAAAGCTGTCAAACGTTCTTCACATGAACACTACCTCCCTTTTATCACAACCGCGTTCTTCGTGAATGCTTTTCTTTTTATCTTTTCATGGTGTGACCTGATTATTTTAGGCGTTCTCCGTTCCACCGGGGAGGTAGGAGTCTATTTTGCCGCAAAAAGAATAGCATTGTCTTTGAATCTCTTGCTTATGTCTCTTAATTCCATTTTCACTCCGCTTATTTCTCACCTATACTGCGGAAACACACAGTACCACATGAGGGATGCCTTTAAGACCGGTACGCAATGGATACTGATATGCTGCCTTCCGCTGTTTTTGGTGATTTATTTCGCATCAAGCGAGATGCTGTTGCTCTTTGGACCGGCCTTCGAGTTCGGCCAGACTTGCCTGATTATTCTGGCATTCGGACAGTTGGTGAATTTATCGGCTGGTTCTGTAGGCTATCTCCTGATGATGACAGGCCATCAGAGGCTGATGATGTGGAATACGGTTGTTCTCCTGGCTGTCGCCGTTCCGCTTACCCTGGTCCTCACAGAAAAATACGGAATAATCGGAGCTGCCTGCGCAAATGCAATCAGTATGGCCGTCGCCAATCTCCTTGCACTTGTGGAGGTGAACATGTTACTTAAAATAAATCCCTTTGATATACGCTATGTTAAAATTTTGACATCCGGAGTTCTTACAGCAATTTTTCTGTTTGGTCTGAAACAGTTGCTGCCTGAGAATGTTTCATTAACCGTGGCGCTTGTCAAAATATTCACGATAGTGGTGATTTTTTTTGCACTCGTCCTCTTTTTTGGACTCACCGAGAGTGAGAAGCGGATCTTGGCCTTGATCAGGGAGAAGCTTAGTTTTGTTCAAAGTAGAAGGGGTGCCGGAACCCATGACAATCGATGAACGCCTATATGGGGCGATATCCACGGAATAATGATATGATACTAATGAGGAGAAACATATGCCATGAAGGTGATATTCCCGCTTGAACCCAAGGCGTTTAAGAAACATCCCAAGAGCGCACAGAGGCTCGGAGTAATGATGTTATCGGCTATGTTGAAAAGCAGGGGCTTCAAGGTGGAATTGGTCAAAGCTACCGTCAAAGATTTAAGCGCATCTTTGAATCAAGGAGAACCGACTATTCTTGCCTACAGCCTTGTTTCGCAGTTGGCGGAAACTATACTCGCCGTTAATAAAGAAATCAAACAACGTTTTTCCGTCAAATCTTTCTTTGGAGGACCTCACCCGACATATTATCCCGAACTCATTCTTGAGGAAGGGGTTGACGGTATCTGTCTGGGTGAAGGTGATTTCGCAATTGTTGATCTGGTGAGTAGGATACGGGACGGGAGAGACTATCTTGACGTCAGCAATTGGCATTTCAAACAAGACGACAGAATAATCAAGAATGCACTACGGCCGCTTGTGGAGGATTTGGACACCTTGCCTTTTGCAGACCGGGACGTTATGAAAAATGACTATCTGAACAGCATTATGACAACGCGCGGTTGTCCCTACCAGTGTACATATTGCCTGAACGCTGCATATAACCGTCTTTATAATTACCGTTCAGCCAAAATCCGGCAGCGCTCGGTGGATCATGTGATCGAAGAACTTGGCCAGATAAAAGCAAGGTTTCCCCGGACCTTTATAGCTTTTTTAGATACCATCCTTCCTGTCCGAAAGGATTGGACGGAAGAATTTGCCAAAAAGTACAGAAAGAATATTAATCTTCCCTTCTTCTGCAACATAAAAACGGACATAACCGATAGGGAGACGATACAAATACTCAAGGAAGCCGGATGCCACAGTATCGCAATAGGAGTTGAGTCATCCAGTGAGGAAATCAGGAAGAAATTGATGAAGAGAAAGGTAACGAACGAAAAGATTATCGAGGTCGCAAACTGGATACACGAGTCCGGCATTAAATTACATACCTTCAATATCATCGGCATGCCGCAAACCAGTTTCTTCGATGATGTTGAAACACTGAAATTTAATGTCTCTATTAAGGCCGACTATGCAGTCGGCTCAGTCCTGAGCCCTTATAAGAGAACAGAAATATACGAAATAGCTAAAAGTCTGAATATGCTGAGTACCGATTCAACATTCAGCCGTGGAAAATTCACTTTTCATACCATTGATTACGGTTCCAGCATCATCAAACGAAAACTTTTGAACCTGGAGAGTATCTATGCCATCCTGGTAAAATATCCTTTCTTGATCAAAAACATCAACTTTATTACCAAACTCCCGTTCACGAAGTTTTGTGCACTTATTTTCAGAATCTGGACCGCGAGTGTGTACAGAAGGGAATTGCTCCCGCCTTATTGGCTTAGGAAGATCAGGGAGATGACGGCAAAATTCTAAGAGATTCGGGGATATCATATGCCAACTTTCTTCCAGCAAGCGATATGATATTGAGAGCGATTCTAAGAAATACCGTCTTGACGGTCTTTTGGGGATTGGGGTGTATGTTGAAACCGAAAGGTATCCCGATTCTCGCCTATCATTCTATTGACAACAGCAATTCACGTATCAGCATTTCCCCCGACATATTCAAGGTACAGATGGAATGGCTGAAAGCCGAAGGATTTCGCGTCCTTTCACTCTCGCAGTTGTTTTCTGCTGATGGTAAAGTCGCTTCTTCTGGAAACTTTATTGTCCTGACCTTTGATGACGGGTTGAGAAATTTCTACGAGGAAGCCTGGCCTGTTTTGAACGGCTACGGATTTTCTGCAACGGTCTTTGTGCCAACTGACTTTATCGGCCTGCAGGCGTCATGGTATACGCAATACGGACTGAAACCTCTGCCGACACTTAACTGGCAGGAGATTCGTAACCTGAAGGAAGCAGGAGCAGACATCCAAAGTCATGGATGCTCTCACCGGAAATTGACAGAACTGTCATTAACGGAAGTTGCAAGGGAAATGACAGATTCGAAAAAGGTGCTTGAAGACGGTGTGGGTAAGTCAGTTGACTTCTTTTGCTATCCTTTCGGTGAAGTAAATCAGGATATTGTGCGGATTGCAAGGGATACCGGATACCGTGGAGCGGCATGCATGCGGCAGGGCCTTTATAAACCAGGTGATGATTTATTTTTGCTGAAACGTCAAAGCCTTGATTACATTGTGATAGACGATGAACGGACTGCAGTGCTCAGCATAAAGTCTTGTGTCCGGGGAACATTTGCATGGTACGTGAAGACAAGAAGAAAGTTGCAGGGAAGAGGTGACAAGGCTGACTGATTCTCTTGTCATATATTCTCTATCATGTAGAATAAAGAGTATGGGTGCCCTAAAAGGAAGGCCCTTCTGCAACTGGGAGCGGAGGAAGGCGGATATTTTAAAGAAGGGAGGAATATTGATATGGTTTCAAGAATTTTTATTGTATTTTTAACGATTTTCCTATTGTCCTGCCTGACCAGCGATATCTCTGGCGGTGATGCCATGAAACAGTCCGGAAATACCAAAGTATCCTACAACAGAGGTGCCTGGCCTACCTACTGTGCAGACACCCGTCACACATGCAGAAGTTCTTACAAGGGATTGACCCGGAAACCCAAAAAACCGAAATGGATATTCCAGAGCCCTGGAGGTCACGGTATTTCTTCTCCTGTTGCAATTGCTGATGATGGTACGCTTTATTTCGGCACATGGAAGAATAAGCAGTTTACAAGGGACAAAATGAAGGGACATTCTGGACTGCTTGTCAGTCTTTCCCGCGATGGAAAACTTAACTGGACCCATGACAGTCATAGGGGTAGCCCTCTGGCCAGCGGCGTGGAATCTTCACCACTTCTCACCTCGGACAGCAAGATCATATACGGTAAAGATGACGGTCACGTGTACGCCCTGAACAGAAAAGGCGAATTACTGTGGGATTTCGCGTGTGACGATCCTTTCGATCCCGAAAAGCCCTTTGATGATAATGAACAGGTGATATCGTCACCGAAACTCGGAAAGGATGGGACACTTTACATATGCAGCCACTGGGGAAATGTTTATAACCCGACGGTGATGAAGGAATTAAGCAAACGCGCCCCTGCAATAAAGAAATTCGGGATTAAGGCAGTGAAGGAACCTTTATGGAGTAAAGTATATGCGATAGACGTCCAGAATGGATCGAGAAAATGGATGTATGACCCATCGCGTGATACTCCATTCAATAAAAAAGTTATTTGGGGGTCCCCTGCGCTCGGAGAGGACGGAACTCTTTATTTCGGAGCTTATGACGGTGATACATTTCAGGGATATCTTTATGCAGTGAATCCGGACGGGACCAAAAAATGGAGATTCCCCAAAAACAATGAGAAGAGCATCGATGCACTGCAATCCTCGCCTTCAATAGGTGACGATGGGACCATTTATATAGGCTCTTTCGGAGGAAAGAAAAAAGCCAGGCTCTATGCGGTCAATCCCAACGGGACTCTAAAATGGACGTATGAAATTACCGAGAATAGGATCACGTCTACACCAGCCATCGGTGTGGACGGTACACTCTATGTCTGTTCACATAACTGGGGGTTTCTTGTTAATCCCCGTATGCCTAAAGAAGGACATGTCTATGCACTTGAAGACCTTGGGAAAAAGCCGAGACTTAAATGGAAGTTTGCAGTTGACTACGGTATTCTTGCTCCACCTGCGGTTGACAGCGAGGGGAACATATTTGTCGCCAATTACAGTGATCCTGCAATGCCGGGATTTTTTAAGACCTACAGATTGTATGCCTTGAACAGCAAGGGGGAAGAGCTGTGGTCATATCTCTTGAATGGCTCTGTATATTCACCGCCTGTTATTGACAAAGACGGTACTGTGTATATAGGCACTATGGGACAGGACGGAGCTTTGTATGCATTTGGGCCAAGAAAGAAGTGAATCCTGGAGAATGATTCTCATGACAGGTTTGTTTCGCAGGCCCGCATGTGTCGTCGTGTCTTGGAAATATCTGCGATGAGAGCGTGTTGGTCTGGATGAAGAGCACGCATAAATGGAAGGAGGTAGTGACTTGAAAGAAAAAGATATTCCTGAGAAGCTCCGGATGTGGCTGCCTCGATTTGCCTGCCCCGAGTGCACGGGAAAGTTGAGCCTGCACTCTCACTTTTTTGTATGCGAGAGCTGCTCGAGAAGATTTCCAGTCCGTCAGGGAGTCCCGTATCTCTTGCCTGATACCCTTGTCGATGTGGGCGCAGGCACGGAAAGTGACTGGCAATAGATGCAGGCTGAAATGGAAGAAACACATATAGATTTAAACGGAGATTCATTCCGCCGGAAAATGCTTGATGCCGCAAAGAGAAAAAGCATATCTGGTGAAGTCGACAGCTTTTTCTGGGGAAAGCGTCTTTTCCAGAACCTACTAAGCGATCAGGTCTTTCTCAAACTTGAAGACCGGTTCACGAAAATGATTAAGGAACGGAACAGGCTGATACTCCTGAAACTGAAATGGCAGAGGAAGTTGCTCAGAAAAGCATTGAAAATCAGCTCA
This sequence comes from Thermodesulfovibrionales bacterium, assembly GCA_022013235.1. Classification (GTDB taxonomy): domain Bacteria; phylum Nitrospirota; class Thermodesulfovibrionia; order Thermodesulfovibrionales; family SM23-35; genus JAKLQR01. Next base: position 5,728 of record JAKLQR010000082.1, read on the forward strand.
CGAGCTGCACGCGGCTCACCTTACCAGAGAATTCTTTCCCGCGAAGAGATAGAGGAGGTATTGCAAAGAGAAGGTTTTGAGGATATTCATGTTTCAGTAATAAACTATTTGAATCCTATTTTCCCCTCCTCATTGGTGCGCGCTTTTGATGCTATGGCGTCTCATTTCTCTCCTGTATTTTTTTCACCGACGGCAGGGCGGTTTTTTTTTTCTCTGCCCGTGCAGGAAAATGAGATATGACTTCAGGAAGAAACATCTGATAACGCAGGTACAGGATGCCGACTGAAAGCACTGTTGAAAAGACCAGACTGATAATGCTTGCGGAATTGAGCCTCATTGGGGTATTCCTGACGGTTTCCCTCTTCCGCCTCGGGACTCAACTTCTTGGAAGCGATACCCTGACGCCAGCTAAAGTCTTTGTGGGAATGAGTCTTCTTTTCTGGATGCTACATGTCATGATAAACAGGGACGCAGGGATGATCATCAGACTCCTTCAAGAAAAGACCAATCTTTTTCTTCTGCTTTTTCTTATTGTCTCTTTCGTCTCACTTATCAATGCGAAATATATCGAGGATAAAACCATTGGAGAGGTGCTTTCCCGGATTAAAATGCTGACCTTCTATTCTCTCATTATAGGGATAATCAATGATCGGAAAACACTCAAACTGGCGATTTTTGCCTTCCTTTTCGGGAGTTTGGTCACTACGGGTGTCGGGATATATGAACTTGCTACCGGGGATGCTTTCTTCACAGAGACAGGGCATCGTGCCGGAATTATGACCAAAAAAACATTTGAAGGTCTTATGGTAACAACATATGGCGGCTCGGCACGCGTCCAGGGACTATACAGCGACGCCGGATTCCATGCACATGCCATGGTTATCTTCTTCGGACTGCTGGTACCCTGGATGTTCTATGGAGCATCCGGCAAAGCAAGAATTGCTTCAGCAGTTCTTGCAGTCGCCTATATCCTGAACATCATAGGTACGGGCGCTCGGGTAGGATGGGTTGCGCTTGCGTGTGCTGTCTGGATGTTCCTCATTCTTCTTAAGCACAGGTTCAAGTACCTGATATGGATCGCCACCGCTCTCATAATGGTAGTTATTTTCCTGGGCTTATCCCTTATCCCTCATATCCCAACCTTTTCAAGGCTCCAATACTCGCAAGACGAGGCATTCAGCTGGAGACTGGATACCTATCGGCAGGCCTTCCAGATGGTGCGTGACAAACCTCTGTTTGGGGTGGGAACAGGGAACTATCTTGTGGAATATTACAACTATCTGGATTCTACGCCCGAGCTTTCACGATATTTTATGGGGTGGCTGCACAATTCTTATCTGCAGATCTGGGCTGAAAACGGGACTGTGGGACTTCTGTTTTTTTTCTGTTTTTTTCTGAGTATTTTTTTCGGACTTATGTCTGCTACCAGAAAGGCACGGGATCAGGAGGCCAAGGCCATTTCACTCGGGCTACTTACCGCTTTCACCGGGTATGCGGTAGAGTTCGCCGGTGTGCCGGTTCTCGGACAGGAACTCGGATGGATGATATTTGGACTCAGTACAGCATGGATCATGATCATTAGAAAAGAAAATATGAATCCCCCGAACTTTTCTTCGGTTAGAGCGTAGAAAGAAAAGCAGTGACGATAATCCTATAGGGATTGAGAAAGCGAAATAAAAGCAATTAGAGGAATAGAGTATGGTGGAAAACCTGGAAGAGCGACAGAAGGCTGAAGAAGAGTTCTATGAAACTTTCTATAAAAACGGATGGGAAAAACAAACCCATCTGATTGACGAGACCATTGTGCCACCCAATATGTACGTCTATTGGCATTTCGTAAAGGAGCATATCAATCAGCTGAAAAGTCACCAAAGTGAGGTTCGCGTATTGGATTGCGGCTGCGGTCACGGAGTCCTTTCTGTGCTTTTGGCAGGGATGGGCGGGAAGGTCACTGCGGGGGATCTTTCGTCAAAAAGCATCGAGATTGTGCAACAGCTTGCAAAGGTGAACGGGGTGGAAAAAAATATTCATGCCAGGATCTGCCATTTAGAAAATCTGCTCTTTGAAGACGATAGTTTTGACTGTGTGCTCGGAACGAGAGTTCTCCATCATGTTGATATCGGCTTTTCAGCTCCGCATCTTGCACGCGTTCTCAAGAGTCAGGGACTTGGGATATTTTGGGAGTGTACCGAAAAGAATGCGGTTCTGCGATTTATCCGCGGACATATCCGGCGGTTGATCCCGTTACCGAAATTCGGGACTAAATATGAACATCCCTTGACAAAAGAGGAGATAGGCACGCTCGAGACGGCTTTCGGACAGAAGGCACGGATACTCGACGCGCCGTTTTATTTCTTTAGTTTTCTCGACCAGTACATTATTAGGCAACGTGTGAGGGTTCTCTCCCATACGGTAAAAGGCATTGACTCGGTGCTTGCGAAATATGTCCCTATTCTCAACAGGTACAGTTTCCATCAGATTCTAGTCCTGCAGAAACAGAAAGCCGTGGGTTATCGGAAAAGTGAGAAAGGTGATCCCGATGACTGAAAAACGCTGCTCAAGGTGTGTGCTGCCGGATTCATACCCCGGGATAGTTTTTGACGACAAAGGGGTGTGTCAGCTATGCAGATCATATCGAAAACCAGAGGTTAAGGGAGAGCGGGAACCCCGCCATCTAATGAGGTCCGAAAAGGGAGCAAAGTACGAATGTGTAGCTACATTGAGCGGAGGCAGGGACAGTACATACGTTTTATACTCCGCGGTGAAAATTCTGGGCCTCAATATTTTGTCTGTCAGTTATGACAATGGATTTCGGCATGTCCAGTCCATGAAAAATGCCAGAAACGCCTGCGAGGTGCTTGGTGTTGATTTGCTGGAGTTCCGTTCCAGGGATGACCTGAATGCCCGTATTACCGCGCATGCCCTTCATGTCAGCATACCCTTTGGACCAGGGGCCGCCTGCAAGTTGATGTGCCGTCTCTGTTATAACGGGGGATTGGCCTTTGTTTGCTCGGTTGCTGAAAAATATGAAATCCCCTTTGTTCTCTGGGGGGATTCCCTTATAAAGAAGATATCCTTCATCCCGGTGCGCGATACATTTCTGAAGTTCAGGAGTCCGCTCCGTTATCTCTTATCAAAACGCGGACCCTCCTTTGTCCGGTTTCTCCGGCTGTTGATCGAGCAGCGGAATGAGAGCCTCCCATCGGAAACTTCCGGGTTGATGTGAGATTTCCCAAGCTCAAGAACCCAAAAATACTGGATATACATCTCTTCGACTATATAGAATGATCCCGCAGGGAGATTCAAAGAGCGATTACCGAAAAACTGGGGTGGGAGAAACCCCCTGAAAAGGTGTCATCATGGCGGTTCGACTGCCATCTGCACGCGTTAGTCAATTATTGCCACAAGAAAGCTATTGGTTTCAACCATGATATCGATGGCCTGGCGAACATGGTGCGGGCGGGGAAAATGGGACGTACCGAAGCGATGAATCTCATCGAAAGGGGATTCGATTCCGGCGAATAGAATGAAGAACTGGAATATGTGGTCAGAAACGTTCTCTGCCTCCCTGAAAAAGACATTGCCACGATGAAGTCCTGGTAGATGCTGATCTGCTTGGAATAAATGGGAGTCAGGTATGGCGATAACCTGCGAAATTAATCCGCAGGTTATCGCGCCCGAATATTATTTACTGTACGTGAACGTTGCCTCGCTCGATGCCAGCCATTGCGTCTTTTCCGTCACGCTCACTCCGGCGGGGACAAATACGCCGGTTAGGGTGTAGTTGCCATATGTGAAATTCACGAACTGATAGTGTATCAGGCGAAGATTCAAATCAAGCCCTGCCGGTAAAGTGACGCCTTTGACATAGGGTATGGTAATGGTCTGTAATGTCGCTATGTTCTTGACTAAGATGTACAAATCCACAGGCACGGGCGACCCGGGATTCTTGACATGTGCAAAAACATCCAGATATTCATATTTCTTGAAAGAACTTTTGTTGAGGGTTACTGTGATCCCCGGCGTGTACACTGGGGTTGCAGCGTTCACTGTTATTTCCACTGAAGCCTCGATTGCGAATACCCCATCTGTAATGACAAACACGACCGTATAAGGCTCTGCACGTGCTGTACCATAGTCCGGCGTCCATTCAAGAATGCGTGCTGAAGGATTGAAAGTCAACGGAAAATCAGGATTTTCTCCCGGTTGTGGAATCGGTATCCCATTGTAGTAGGCTGTATACGTGAGCACATCTTCCAGATCGGGGTCGCTTGCATTCATGGTCACACTCAGCAATTCTTTTTCCTTGACCTGCACCGGGAAGGGAGCAACAAGAGCTGTTCCATTCGCCATGATAGAATTGATAACCGGTGCACTTCCTGACGTTAGCTTCTGAACACTTCCGCCCAGAGTAGCTGCGTACAGAACATCGGGTTGCATCCAATCCACAAGGATATCCTGTACCAGGAGGTGAGTCATCCCTCTGCTGAAGGCTGTCCAATTCTCTCCGCCGTCTGCAGACGCATAGACTCCGGTATCCCAACTGCTGAGAAAGAGAATGTTTGGATCATCAGGATGGATTTCAATATCCGAGACCCCGAATTGAGACTGAATACCAACATTCTGTTTTGTCCATGTAATTCCGCTGTCTTTTGATATAAAGAGCCCGCTCAATGTTCCGGCATACACTGTGCCGGAATCTTCAGGAGGTGTCGTGATATCGAATACAGCCCTTGTTATTTTAGTTGTCCCCACGCGAGACCACTGTCCTGACTCAGCCACCCACTTATAGATTGAGCCTGCTTCATTGAGTTCCGGATACCAGGTCGGAGAACCGTTCCTCGATCTTGTCCCTGCGTATAATGGAGAACCGTTCTCATCAAAAGCAATACATGAGACGCTTAACTCGTTCAGGCCATTGTTTAATTCTACCCAGGATTGACCGCCGTCGTTACTTCTGAGTATCCCGCGGTCCTGTGTCGCCAGATAGATTGCAGAACTTGTGGGGATGTAGACTTTCCAGATACCAATGCCTCTTGTTGCAACGAGCTGTTCTCCATGAACATTGTTCATCTCCTGGGCAGGATCGAGGGCATTGAGATTGATTCTGAAAAGTCCTTTATTCTCCGGCCATGCCCATGCCGGATCACCTGTTGCATAATAAAATACAGAAGGATCATCCGGATCCACTGCCATCGACCATGTATAGACCGGCTGAGAATTCGGAGCGGGAGTTATATGGCTCCATTTTGCCCCACCGTCAAAGCTGAAGAACAGGCCGGTTTCAGCGGCAGCGAAGAGTTTGCTGCTATCCGCCGGATGTTGCAGAAGTGCGTTCATCCATATGCCGCCAATGCCGGTTATCTTTATCTGAAAAGTTTCTCCTCCGTCTACACTTTTGAAAACGGCATGTATCCCGCCGCTGGTGAGATACATAACTTTTGATCTTATATTGGCTCCGCTGCCAATGGTCTCGGTTGGGTCTATGGTAAGGCGAAATCCTCCATAATCCGGCATAACCTTTTGCCATGAGGACCCCCCATCGGTACTCCTAAAAAGCCCGCCAATGTCCTGATCCGGGTCGGACCGGTAAAAAGGCGACTCGTTTGCATAATTCGAACCGGGCATGGCCCCTATCCAGAGCCTGTTGGAGTTGTTCGGATCGATTCTCAGGTAGTAGGCCATCGGAGGATACTCTGTATACAATGATTCCGGATAAGCGATATGTTGCCAGCTCATTCCGCCGTCTGTACTCTTATAAACCCAGTCTTTCTTGGTGCACACATAGAGCACCTGTTCATTCAGAGGATCAAACGTCATATCGATGATATTGAGGCCATGAGGTGGATTTAATCCGAGATTGGACTCAACCCAACTTTCTCCTGCAGAATCGTATTTGTAAATGCCTGCACCGTAAGTGCCTGCATAAATATTATTATTGAGCGGGTTCTGAAAAATAGCGGTAATCTCAGTCATAGGGAGGCCGTTATCGAAGCGGGTCCATGTGGCTCCCCCGTCAACGCTCCTGTACGCTGCGGCATTCGCATTGTCTGTCGTGTTATCGATTCCTATGTAAAGAATGTTTTGATTTGCATTATCCAGGGTAACAGATCTGATTGCCCAGTCTGTATCAGGCAGAGTGTCATTAACCGGAGTCCATAATGCGCCTCCGTTTGAACTTTTCCAAACACCTTCGAACGATGTTCCCACATACGTCTCGCTGGGGTTCTGCCGATTGATTCCCATGGAATAGGCATATATCCCCCGGGTTGCAACAGATGGGGACATCAACGGCTGCCAGTATTCGCCACCGTTAGGGCTTACATGAATCGCTCCCCCGACAACATATACCTTTTGGTGGTCGACTGGGTCAATAAAGACTTCATACCGGTCTCCGCCCCATGGGCCTATGGGCTGCCAATAGTTTTTGGGAACCTCGGAGAACGCAGGGCTGCACACGAAGAGTAAGGATAAGATCAAAGCGAACCATGTCAATGAACACCTTGCTATGTTGTGTATTTTTACCATCTGAAGCCTCCTTACGCCTGGAAAGGCGTTTTGGCTGGGTGCGCCACTGGCTCCACTATCCACCTGGGCGCCCATTTTGGCAGATAGTTTCGATGCCGCCAATTTTTTTAAATTCGGTTGTCTTTTTCTGTTCATTTTTTATACTTTCAACGACTTTGATGATTAAGGCATAAAAAAAGGCCTGCTTCCATGGAAACAGGCCTTTTTGCACAAATTTATCAACGCAAAACCTGTTTCTTCGGCAACCCGGCTATGCTTAAGGAGCATTGCTGCTCCTTAAGCATCCGTGGTTTTGTGCCCCCTGGTTACCCAGGGTTTACCTTTTCGGAAACATACACTACTTATCTGTCAAAGATCATCCAACTACGCTATTATTTTAAAGCAAATTATATGCCTGGATTGTCAAAAAACAACCTATTGAAAAATAAAGAAATTATGATGATAACAGTGCTGATTTGTAGTTCAAGGCGCATATTCTGTCGCAAAATGGACAATTTTCGTCAGATGTGCAAATTTGCAACAGGAATATGATTATGGTTAGTGTATTACAAGTGATATTTTGCAATATAAGAAAAATTTCTCCGAAGTGGAAATTTTTCCCGGGTTATGGTAATAAATTAGCATTAAAAATACCTGATAGGGGGAGACATGTTTGATTATTTGATTGTGGGTGCAGGACTGGCAGGATGTGTTCTGGCTGAAAGACTCGCAAGCCAGTTACATAAAAGGGTGCTAATCGTAGAAAAGAGAGGTCATATTGGGGGTAATTGCTATGATTATTATAATAACGATGGAGTTCTGGTGCATGCATATGGGCCTCATTATTTTCGGACAAACAATAAGAAGGTCTTTGATTATCTCTCTCAATTTACGCCATGGCACTACTGCCAGTACCGGATTATGGCATATGTGGATGGTCAACTTCTTCCCCTGCCCATAAACCTTGATACTGTAAACAAGTTGTATGGGCTTAATCTATCCAGTTTCGAACTGGCAGACTTTTTTAAAAAAGTACGCCACCCGGTCAAGAAAATCAGGACATCGGAAGACATCGTTGTGTCAATAGTCGGTTGGGAATTATATGAGAAATTTTTTAAGAACTATACAAAAAAACAATGGGGTATGGATCCATCAGAATTGGACTCCTCTGTGTGTGCGAGAATACCCGTGAGAACAAACCGC
>JAKLQR010000083.1 GCA_022013235.1 Thermodesulfovibrionales bacterium
AGCGACAACGGCCATTGAAACCCTGAAGCGAAATGGTCATAAGGTATTTTTTCATGATTTATATGAAGAGAAATTTGATCCGATATTATTAACAGAAGAAATACCAAAGGATGTTGCGTTGCCTTCTGAAATAGAAACGCATTGCAGGGAGATTTCAGAGGCAGAGGGAATCGTTCTTGTCCATCCAAACTGGTGGGGACAGCCCCCGGCAATTTTAAAAGGATGGGTCGACAGGGTTATTCGCCCCGGAGTAGCGTATGAATTTCTTGAAGACGACAAAGGAGAGGGAGTTCCCCGTGGTTTATTGAAGGCAGAATCAACTGTCGTTTTTAATACTTCGAACACGGAAACTGAAAGAGAAAAAAACGTATTCGGGGACCCTCTTGAAGCCATATGGAAAAACTGTATTTTTGACCTTTGCGGGGTTAAGAACTTTTACCGGAAGATGTTCAACATTATAGTCACCAGCACAGAGGAACAAAGAAAAGAGTGGCTGCAGGAAGTCAGACAGACAGTTGATAAATATTTCCCCGGGTCTGTTCACTAAAGGACGTCATATATCTCAGTTTACTTATGGTACAGTCGGGGACTCTCAATTTTCGAACATCGCCTTTATATTCGCGAAAAACTTTTTCGCGTAGACCTTTTCCTGTTCGGGGTCAAGGTTCTCGAACCTTTCGATCTTCTTGACCGCCTCATCGGGGAGTTCCTGTAAAAATCTGGAGGGAAGGGAACTCTTCTCTTTCCCGTACCTCGATCTGTGTTCTGTGCGGGTAAGGTAAAGTTCGTTCATGGCCCTTGTTATTCCGACATAAAACAGCCTTCTTTCCTCTTCAATATCTTCATCCCTGTCCGCCGATTTCCTGTGGGGTAGCATCTCCTCTTCCACACCCGCAATGAATACCACGGGGAATTCCAGTCCTTTCGCCGAATGAAAAGATATGAGGGTGACGCCCCGGCCCCCTTTTTCCTCTTTCTCTTTCATCAGCTCCGTTAGGGCCATGGTTTCGAGGAAGCCGTGGAGGGAAGGTGATTCTTCCGCTGATTCATAATAACTAAGGGAATCGATTAAACCATCCATGTTTTCCACCCTTTTAAACGCAGCCTCAGGGGTCTTATAAAGCCCAACAATATAGTCCCTGTAACCGATCTCCCCGGTGAGCGCTTTCAGAAGCTTGCCCATGCCTGTACCACGGCCTTTGTTGAACAGGTCACGGTAACGGGCAATAAGCCCGAAGAGAGCTTCTGCAGAGGCAGCTGCCTTTTGACTGAGGGCCGAGACCTCGCGGGCCTTTCCGAATGCATCGAGGAGGCCCAGGGAATTGGACTGTGCAAAATCAGAAAGAACAGCCAGGGCGGAGGTGCCAATGCCTCTTTTCGGCGCACTGGCGACCCTCAAAAGACTCAGATCGTCGGACGGGTTTGCGATTATCTTGAGATAAGCCGCAAGGTCTTTGATCTCCTTATGTTCGAAATAACTTGTACCCCCAACCACCAGGTAGGGGATCCTCTTGCTTCTCATGGCGGCCTCAAAAGGCCTCGAAAATATATTTGCTCTGTAGAGAACGGCAAAATCCTCATAGGGGACGTTTCGTTCGAACCTGATCATTGAGATCCTGTCAGCCACCCATTCCGCCTCACTTTCCGCATCGGCAGCTTTGAAAATATTTACCTTGGGGCCGGTGCCCCTTTCAGTCCAGAGAGACTTCTCCATTCTCCTCGTGTTGTTCCTTATCACCCCGTTTGCAGCGCAGAGGATGTGTCCGAAGGAGCGGTAATTCTGTTCGAGCCTCACCGTTAGAGTCCCTGGAAAGTCTTTCTCAAAATCGAGGATATTGCCCAGGTCTGCGCCTCTCCACCCGTATATAGACTGGTCATCGTCCCCGACTACGCAGAGGTTTCTCCTCTCGCCTGCGAGAAGCTTGATTAATTCATACTGAACGCGGTTCGTGTCCTGATATTCATCGACCATAATATGCCTGAATCTCTCACGGTATTTTTCACAGACAACCGGATATTCTCTGAAAAGCTTCAGGGTAAAAAGCAAGAGGTCATCAAAGTCGACGGCATTCAGAGACTGCAAGGCCTCGCGATATCGCGGATAGAGCATCGCAGATATCTCCTCAATAGGCTTATCCGGGGGAGCTGCACCGGACGGAACAAGATCGTTCTTTGTCCTGCTGATTCTCTCCAGGATGGACTCCGCCTTGAAACTCTTGTCGGAGAATCTGATGTCGGAGAGGATATTTCTCAGGAGCGATACCTGCTCTGAGGTATCATATATCGTGAAGTCCTTTCTAAAGCCAAGGCATTCAATTTCGCGCCGCAGGATCTTCAGGCACAGAGAATGAAAGGTCGAGATGACAGGCGACCCGTTTTCGCCTTTTATCATAGCCTTTACCCTTTCCTTCATCTCCTTAGCCGCCTTATTCGTGAAGGTAACGGCAAGGACAGATCCGGCTTTTACGCCCGTGTGTATGAGATATGCGGTCCGCACGGTAATAACCCTCGTCTTTCCTGAACCCGCCCCGGCCAAAATGAGGAGGGGCCCCTCCGTATGCAGCACCGCTTCCTTCTGTCTGGGATTGAGACACACCAGTTCTTTCCTTATATCCATCACATTCCTTTATGTTTGTTATAGATCAGCTTCTCTGAAGTATATGAACGTACTCCTGCGGCGGGAAACATTCCCTCTGTTTACTTATCTGTTTCGGATATGTCTGACCGGAAAGCAGGATTGACAGACCCGGCAGGACGCCGGAGAAAAACATCTGACATCTATATTACCCTTTTAGCGGTGAGAAGGTAAACCAATCTCAAAAGCTACGGCTTTTTCAGGGTTGAGCAGGGTTGAGAACAGCAAACTCCCTTGCGGTTTCATCCCAGGATTTCTTCTCTTTCCGCTCCTTTGCAGGAAAAGAGTGTTCACATTCTGTAAATCAATCTTACTTAATTGTATCCTATCACATCACTGACACCATCCTCCGGGCGAAATATTTTCCGGCAAATTGACACAGGCAGATACTTGCTCTAAACTATTCCGAACAGGGGAAAACCATGCAATTCGCTGAGAAGATCAAAAACATTATTCTGCGGCCCAAAGAGGTTTGGCCAAAGCTCAGGGATGAGCAGACTTCGATGGGGTCACTCTATATGTATGCGATAATACTCGCAGCCGTTTCTGCCGCCGCAAAGCTCATCGGCATAAACCTGATCGGCTCGCCCATGATGGAGGTCAGCTTCGGAAAATTCACCGTATCGTATTTCTGGAGCGTCGTTTTTTCCTACCTGTTCTCCCTCGTCGGCGTCAAAATCATTTCTATCATAGTCGATGCTCTCGCTCCCCGGTTCGGCTCCGAAAGGAACATGCTCAATGCTACACGGGCTGTAATATATTCATGGGTACCGTACTGGATAGCAGGCATTCTTTTTCTCATTCCGTATCTCTCAATAATTGTCCTTGCCGCGTCATTTTACAGCATCTATGTCTTCTCCATCGGACTGCCGGTAATGATGGGCACGCCAGAGGAAAAATCGTTTGGCTATGTTCTTGCCGTCATCGTACTCAGCACCCTTGTGTTCTTCCTCATGGGTGGTGCTGCAGGCCTGATACTGGGCGTTTCTCCGCAGTAATTCAGCCCACATTATTCATAAACTGTGCAATACGGCAGGTACAGTATTTGAGCGGCTTTATCCCGATTCTCATCGGGATACCTCGGAATCCCGAATGCTTTCGGGACGAGAATGAGCAAAAATACTGTGTCTGCCGTGTTCACCCTGAAATTATGAATGATGCGGGTTAAGATATGTTTTTTACAGCGTCATGGATTGTTTTGATATGTGAGAGCATTTCTTCGAGGTCATCGAGCCTGATCATGTTCGGCCCGTCGCACAAGGCTTTGTCAGGGTCGGGGTGTACCTCCAGAAAAAGCCCGTCCACACCGACAGCAACAGCCGCCCGTGCAAGGGGCTCTGCAAATTCTCTCTGACCGCCCGAACTTGTTCCCATACCGCCGGGAAGCTGAAGGCTGTGGGTCACATCGAATATTACCGGATATCCGGATGAGCGGATGACAGGGAAAGCCCTGAAATCAACAACAAGATTGTTATAACCAAATGATGTCCCCCGTTCAGTGATGAATACATTATGATTTCCTGTTGCAATGAATTTCTCTATGATATTCCTGATATCCCAGGGAGCAAGGAACTGGCCTTTTTTGATGTTTACCGGTTTTCCTGTATTCGCCGCCGCAAGAATAAGGTCTGTCTGCCTGCACAGGAAGGCCGGTATCTGGATAACGTCCAGAACTTTCGCGGCAGCCCGGACCTCTTCCACTGAATGGACATCGGAAATAATGGGGATGCCGAACCTGCTCCTGACTTCAGAGAGCATTTTCAGCCCCTTTTCGATGCCGGGCCCCCGGAATGAAGATACGGACGTGCGGTTCGCCTTGTCATAAGAACTTTTAAAGAGAAGAGGGAATCCGAGAGTATTACAAATCCTTTGCAGCCCGTCCGCGGTCTGGAAAAGGATTTCTTCGTTCTCCAGCACACAGGGTCCTGCAATGAGAAAAAGGGGGTTGCTGCCTCCAAGGGTGCTCTTGCCTATCGCGATTTCTCTTGTCATATAGTTACATGCCCCTGCTTTTTTCTTCCGACTTTACTTCCATGTCAGGGAATAATGACCGCTTCTCACTCAGAGCCGCACCGATGAAAGCCCTGAAGAGCGGATGCGGGTCTGTGGGTCTTGACTTGAATTCCGGATGGAACTGGCATCCGAGAAACCAGGGATGGTCCTCGATTTCTATGATTTCAACAAGCTCGGCATCGGGACTCAATCCGCTGATCTTCATGCCGTTCCGGGTAAAGATGCCCCTGTAGGCGTTATTGAATTCATATCTGTGCCTGTGTCTCTCGGATATCTCTTTTATCCCATACGCCTTGTACGCCTGGGTGCCCGGCTCAAGCATGCACGGATATGCGCCAAGCCTCATCGTCCCTCCCTTATGGGAACTCTCCGAGCGTATTTCAACCCGTTCTTTTCTGAAGTCATACCACCGTTCCATAAGGTAAATGACCGGTTCTTTCGTATTCAGATCGAACTCCGTGCTGTTGGCTGCGAGTCCGCATACATTCCGGGCGAACTCTATTACCGCGCATTGCATGCCGAGGCATATGCCGAAATAGGGGATTTTCTTTTCACGGGCAAAGCGGATGGCCCTCACTTTCCCCTCGATGCCCCTGTACCCGAACCCCCCCGGAACGAGGATGCCATCGACGTCGTCCAGAAACTTCTCCGGACCGTGAATCTCTATCTCTTCTGAATCAATCCATTGCAGGTTCACGCGGGCGTCGTTCGCAATGCCTCCATGGATGAGCGCTTCTATGAGGCTTTTATATGAATCCTTAAGTCCGGTATATTTCCCTGCGATAGCGATCGTGACTTCGTTCTTCGGCTCTATGATTTTTCTTACGATGTCCTTCCATTGGGACAGATCGGGTTCCCGGGAGGAAAGGTTGAATTTCCTTTCGATGAGGTGATCAAGACCCTCTGAGTAAAGGACAAGAGGAACTTCATAGGTTGTGTCGACATCACGGGCAGAGATTACCGCATCGGTATCGAGGTTACAATGGATAGCGATCTTTTTCTTAACATCCGGCGGCAGCTGTCTTTCCGTCCTGCAGAGGAGGATGTCGGGCTGGATACCGATCTCTCTGAACTCCTTGACACTGTGCTGCGTCGGTTTCGTCTTCAGTTCTCCGGCACTCTTGATAAACGGGATAAGGGTAAGGTGTATATAGAGAACGTTTTCCCTTCCCACCTCGTAGCGGAACTGTCGTATTGCTTCAAGGAACGGGAGGCTTTCGATATCACCGATCGTTCCTCCTATCTCCACGATGACAACATCGTAATCGTTGCTCACTGATTTTATGGCCTGCTTGATTTCATCGGTAATGTGAGGGACTACCTGAACCGTCTCCCCGAGATAATCTCCCCGCCTTTCCTTGGTAATCACACTATAATAAATTCTTCCGGTCGTATAATTATTCTTCTGCGATGTTCTTACCGAGGTGTACCGTTCATAATGACCGAGGTCCAGGTCCGTCTCTGCTCCATCGTCTGTCACAAAGACCTCGCCGTGCTGGAACGGACTCAACGTGCCGGGATCAACGTTAATATACGGATCAAGCTTCTGGAGTGTTACCTTCAGCCCTTTTGCCTCAAGGAGCGCTCCGGTGGCTGCCGCAGCAATCCCCTTGCCAAGCGCTGAAACAACCCCGCCTGTCACAAAGATGTATTTAGCCATTGTTCCACCCTTTCCAGGTCCTGGGGTGTATCAACCCCGTAGGTTTCAAAAAATGTTTCTTTCACTTTAATCCTTATTCCGTGCTCAAGTGCCCTTAACTGTTCGAGCTTCTCTATCTGCTCGAGATACGATGGTTGCATGCGGGTAAGAGTGAGGAGAGTATCCCTGCGATAACTGTAGATACCGATATGCTTGTAACAGACATATTCCGCCTGTAGTTCAGAGTGGGAAGCGAGAAAAGGGATTTGTGATCGGGAGAAATAAAGCGCGAATCCTTCGCTGTTGAAGACTACCTTCACTACGTTCGGGTCCATAATCTCCTGTTTCTCTTGTATCTTCTTTGCCAGCGTTCCCATGGAAGCCCGTGTATCGTCGAGCAGGGAGATTACCTCATCAATCATCTCGGGGCGTATCAGCGGTTCGTCAGCCTGTACATTGACAATTATATCACAATCCAGAGAGACGGCAACCTCTGCTATCCTGTCTGTGCCCGAAGGATGTTTTTCATCAGTCAGGACTGCCTTTCCGCCGAATTCAGACACCTTTTCGAAGATAGTCTCGCTGTCTGTTGCGATGATGACATCGGTTGAGAGGCTGGCCTGTTTTGCATTTTCGTACACATGCTGGACAATCGGTTTCCCTTTCAGGGGACAAAGGAGCTTCCCCGGGAAACGGGCAGATTGAAAACGGGCAGGAATAATGACTATTGCAGTCATAAAAATTCGTCTCTATTATAGTCTATCTGTCATTACTTGACAACAGTTCTTTGATATTCCAAAATAAACATTCTGGAAATATTGGCAATTCCCCCCAAGGAGGAAAATCATTTTGGATTATCTTTCGCTGATAAGGAACCTTCTTCTCGCTGCAGTCCCTATCCTCATCTCGATTACGTTTCACGAGATTGCTCATGGATACACCGCCTACAAACTCGGCGACCCGACGGCAAAGATGATGGGCAGGCTCACCATAAACCCAATCGCCCATATTGATCCGGTCGGCACGGTACTCATCCCGATCATGCTGTTCATCCTCTCAAACGGCAGCTTCATATTCGGTTCGGCCAAGCCCGTGCCTGTGGCCTTCAATAACTTAAGGAACCCGAGAAGGGATTCGGCTCTCGTGTCAGCCGCGGGTCCTGCAACCAATATCATTCTTTCTTTCGTGAGTATCCTGTTGCTTATAGCCCTCTTCAAGGTCGCCCCTCACCTTCCGTTGACCGTGAATGAGAGGATTATTGCACCCCTGGAACTTATGCTGAAATACAGCATCTCCTTTAATGTCTTTATTGCAGCGTTCAACCTCCTCCCTATCCCGCCGCTTGACGGGGGAAGGATTCTCACAAGCCTCCTTCCCGCACAGCATGCATATCAGTTCAGCAAACTGGAACCTTACGGCATTTTTATCGTACTTGCACTCTGGTTTACGGGGATTGCCCGTTATATTATTATGCCCATACAGGCTTTTATTGAATTACTTATCCGTATATTCCTTATTCCCTTCGGAGGTTTGATGTGAAAGAAAGAGTATTAAGCGGCATGCAGTCGAGCGGCAAACTCCACCTTGGAAATCTCGTCGGCGCATTGAGCAACTGGGTAAGACTCCAGGACACTTATGATTGTTACTACTTTATCGCTGACTGGCATTCACTGACCACAGGCTATGCAGACACATCCGGAATCAAAGAATCAACAAAGGACATCCTCATCAACTTTCTCGCGGCAGGGCTCGACCCTGAGAAATGCACTCTCTTCATACAGTCAAGGATCCCCGAGCATGCCGAACTGCATTTGCTCCTGTCGATGATAACTCCTCTCGGCTGGCTGGAACGGGTGCCGACCTACAAGGAAAAACAGCAGGAACTGAAAGAGAGGGACTTGTCCACCTATGGGTTCCTCGGCTATCCATTGCTCCAGACCGCTGATATCATTATCTACCGGGCGAAATATGTGCCTGTCGGGATCGACCAGGTCCCGCACCTTGAGATAAGCCGCGAGGTCGCACGCCGCTTCAACTACCTCTATAAGGAGATATTCCCTGAGCCTGAGGCTTTGCTCACTGAATTTCCGAAGGTTGTCGGCACCGATGGAAGAAAAATGTCGAAAAGCTACGATAACGCAATATATCTTTCTGATACTCCCCAGGAGGTCGAGCAGAAGATAAGGACTATGGTGACTGATCCTGCACGGGTAAAAAAGACCGATCCGGGAGATCCGGAATTATCTCCCGTGTATCAACTTCACAAGATATTTTCTTCAAAAGAGGAGGTTGAGCAGGTAGCGGACGGATGCCGCACCGCAGGCATCGGCTGTATTGAGTGCAAGAAGATCCTCATCAAGAATGTATTCAGAGTCATGGAGCCGATCTGGGCAAAGCGCCAGGAACTTCTGAACAGTCCGGATACCCTTCACGAAATTGTGGAGCAGGGGACTGACAAGGCCAAAAAGGTTGTGAGAGAGACCATGCACCTTGTCCGCGAAGCGATAGGGCTTTTCTAATTCACAATTGTTCTCGGATATTGACAGGACATAGTGTTTTCGCGGATTTATTTTGCCGATATTCATATAGTATGTATTTCGATGAATAAAGAGGCAAAATACCTCGGAGGTCGAAGACCGAGAATGAGCGAAAATACTGTGTCCTGTCACAGTAAACGAAGATTACAAATGATTATCCGGGTTAAACTCCTCTTTTAAATTTTTCCGTTTATTGTGAAGTTTCTTCAGTCTCAGACGTTTCTTTTCCCGCGGTCCATTCAGAGATAAGAGAATACCCGAGCGCGAGCAGTGTCGGTCCCAAAAAGACACCGATAACACCAAACGCGATCACCCCGCCAAGCACGCCGAGAAGAATGAGGACGAAGGGAAGGTTGCCGCCGCGGCTTATGAGGTACGGTTTCACAACATTGTCAACGCCGCTGATAACAAACGTGCCCCAGAGCGCCAGGAAGATCCCCCATGCGGCGCTTTTGTAGGAAAAAAGCCATATCGTTGCAGGTATCCATATCAATGGCGGGCCCATCGGAATAAGCGCAAAGAAGAAGGTGAAAAAACCCAGGAGCAGTGCGCCGGGAACACCTGCGATAAAAAACCCGATCCCTGCAAGCGCACCCTGCACGGCAGCAGTCCCCAGAACGCCGTACACAACCCCCTTTGTAGTATTTGCAGCCACCTTGATGAGCCTGTCTGTTCGCTCTCCTGCGATTCTCTTTAAGAAATTCGCAACCCTCTGTGCTGTCTCCTCCCCGTCACGATAAAAGAAAAAGCATACGGTAATGCTCAGGAGTATCTGAAAGAGCGCCTGGCCCATAATAGCGCCTCCGGCGAAGATCTGCTGTCTGACAGGCTTAATATATGGCTTCAGGAAGTCCACTAACTGTTCGTGATCGATAGTCCACGTCTGCCAGTATTTCTGGATTTCAGGGCCTATAAACGGCAGCCGGTCTACCCATGCCGGCAGCGCCGGCAAACCTTGACCGTACATTTCGCGTATTTTTGCAACAAGTGTTGTTGCTTCGTTCGCAAAACTTATGCCGATGACAATAACAGGTATCACAAATGCGCAAATGAGCAGGAAAGTCATTACCGAAGCAGCGAGCGTTTTCCTGCCTTTAAGGACCCGCACCCACCACTCATATACAGGCCATGTGGAAAAAGAAAGGATCACTGCCCATAAAAGAGCGGAGATAAAAGGACGGAGGACGAAAAAACAACCTATAATGATAATGAAAAGGACAATGGCGCCGACAAGGTGCTCAATATGTTTTTCCTTTTCTTCAATCAAGCGGTTCTCCCTACGCAGTAACTATGCACGGACAGGTACAGCCGATAAATGCTGGTTTAACTATATCATCAGCATGGAAGCCTGTCAATTATTGTTGTTCCTGACAATGACGGATTGCAGTATAATGTAAAAAATGTCTTCACACCCTGAAATAACCTTCCAGAAACCGGCAGATGATACCCTGCTTGTCAGGCTGACGGGCGAATGGACGCTTCATGAAAAACTTCCTTCCTCTAAAGAAGTGGAAAAGCAGTGCGAAAAAGACACGGGCATTCAAAAGGTCCTTTTTGATCCGGCACCCCTTGCCCAATGGGACAGCGGACTTCTTGTCTTTCTCACAAAGGTTATCGATTTTTGCGCACAAAAAAATATCCGGATCGAAAAGGAGAGCCTGCCACAGGGAGTGCAAAAACTGCTTGCGCTTGCCTCACCCGAGAATCAGAGGGAAGGGATAAGCCGGGGAGCATCACGGAAGACCTTTCTTGTAAAAGTCGCTGATGCAACCATTCGCTTCATTCGGTCTTCACAGGAAATGCTCGCTTTCATTGGAGAGGCTTTTCTTGCGTTCATGAAACTGCTGCGGGGGAAAGCCAGTTTCCGCGGTTCCGATCTTCTCATGGTGATCCAGGACACCGGCGCACAGTCTCTGCCGATTGTTTCACTGATAAGTATACTTGTAGGATTGATCCTCGCGTTTGTCGGCGCCATTCAACTGGAGCTGTTCGGGGCCCAGATATATGTTGCGAATATTGTAGGGATAGGAATGACACGGGTTATGGGCGCCATTATGACCGGGGTTATCATGGCGGGCCGCACCGGCGCTTCTTTTGCCGCGCAACTCGGCACGATGCAGGTGAACGAGGAGATCGATGCGCTCAGGACTTCGGGCATCTCGCCTATGGAGTTCCTCGTCCTGCCCCGCATGCTCGCGCTCACCCTGATGATGCCGCTCCTCTGCCTGTATTCTGACTTTATGGGTATTCTCGGCGGTCTTTTTGTCGGAGTGACCATGCTTGATCTCAATCTCATGGAATATTACTATCAGACAAAATCTGCGGTCACCCTGACCCACTTCTGGGTAGGCCTGTTCCATAGCGCAGTGTTCGGTGTGCTTGTTGCGCTCTCGGGATGCCTGCGGGGGATGCAATGCGGCAGGAGCGCTTCCGCAGTAGGATATGCCACAACCTCGGCAGTGGTAACCGGAATCGTGAGTATTGTCATTGCAACGGCCATCATCACGTTCGGATGTAATGTGTTGGGTATTTAAGACATAATACCTCCACGTTCACGGGGGAGAAGAGAAAAATGGAGAACGTATCGAAAAATTTTCTTTACCACTCCTTTCTGCGGAAAGGAAAGAATAACCGGGAGCTGTCATGTCATCACAACTCCGGATAGAAGTGCGCGGGCTTGATATGGGGTATGACGGCTTTGTGCTCATGCACAATCTGAATTTTATCGTCAACAAAGGCGATATCTTTATCATCATGGGCGGAAGCGGATGCGGAAAAACCACATTAATGAAAATTCTTGTCGGGCTTAAGGAGCCTCTCTGCGGACAGGTTTTTTACAACGGGATGAACTTCTGGGAAGCCGATCCGGCAGAGCGGGAGAAGACCATGCGGAGCTTCGGCATCCTTTACCAGAGCGGGGCCTTGTGGAGTTCCATGACCCTCGCAGAGAATATCGCGCTTCCGCTTGAACAGTACACTGCGCTGAATCGCAGCCAGATCAGGGAAATCGTTTCGCTGAAACTCGCACTTGTCGGACTGGCTGGATTCGAGGATTATTATCCTTCGGAAATCAGCGGCGGGATGCGAAAAAGGGCCGGCCTTGCAAGGGCCATGGCGCTTGATCCCGATATCCTTTTCTTTGACGAACCGTCTGCAGGACTGGACCCGGTCAGTGCTCGTCTTCTCGACGACCTGATTATTGAACTCAGGGACAGCCTTGGCGCAACGATAGTCGTCGTCACCCACGAACTGGCCAGCATCTTTGCGATAGGGAATAATGCGGTCTATCTCGATATAGAGACAAAGACGATCACTGCATCGGGAAATCCGAAGAAGCTTCTCGCCGAATCACGTGATCCGAAGGTTATCAGGTTTTTGACCCGTGGAGAGAAAATATTGGAAGGAGCCAAATTATGAGCAAACAGGCAAACAAGACGCTTATCGGAGCGTTCGTTGTCGGATCTATTGCCCTGCTTGTAGCTGCTGTCCTTATTCTTGGCGGAGGGAAGTTTTTCAGCAATAAATTCAAGGTGGTGATGTTCTTCGATGGATCGATAAAAGGACTCAATGTCGGTTCTCCCGTGATGTTCCGGGGAGTAAAGGTAGGGACAGTGTCCGATATCAACCTGATGCTTGATGCCAAGGCCCTGTCCTTTCAAACCCCTGTTGTCGCTGAACTAGACCCGGCGCGATTGGTGCTCACAGGGGGTGAACGTGACGATCTCGCAAGGCTTCAGGCTCTCATAGGCCATGGGCTGAAAGCACAACTTCAACTGCAGAGTATCGTCACCGGGCAGCTCCTGGTCGCCCTGGACCTTTTTCCGGACAAACCTGTCCGTTTTGTGGGGCTTGTGAAAGAATATCCGGAAATTCCGACCGTTCCGACTTCCCTCGCGGAACTGTCGAAAGCGATAGAGGACCTCCCGCTGAAGGAGATTATCATGAACCTGAACAGCGCAATGGACGGTATACAGAAGATCGTCAATGCACCGGAGGTGAAAGAAGATATCCAGACCCTCCACCTCACGCTTCAGGAGGCACGCGAACTTATCAGGAATATTGACCAGAAAATCGACCCATTGATAACAAATTTGAATGCGTTAACTAACGATGCGCGCGGCTCTCTGGGGCAGGCCGCCAATACCCTGACCACGCTGGAAAAAAATGCACAGGAAATCGCTATAACCACGAAGCAGACGCTGGAATCCGCCCAATCCGCGCTCAGAAAGTCTGAAAAGGCGTTCGCCACCTTTTCAGATGATTCACAGCTTTTGTATGAGACAAAGAAAACCCTCAAGGAATTATCTGCGGCTGCCCGTTCTCTCCGGATATTATCCGAGTATCTTGAGCAGCACCCCGAAGCTCTCCTCAGAGGCAAACCCAAACAAGAAGGAGCGTCACAATGAGGAAATGTTCATTATTTCTTTCCCTGAACTGCATTTTTATCGTTCTTCTCATAAGTGCAGCAGGGTGCAGGAGCAGCCCTCCTGTAAAGTTTTATACTCTGACAACTCTGAGCGATGAAATCCCGACGCAACAGGTTCCCGCTGCCAGCGGTCACCTTTCGATAGGCATTGATCCGGTCAATATCCCTGATTATCTGGACCGGCCCCAGATCGTAACCCGGAGCGGGATGAATGAATTGAAGCTTGCGGAGTATGACAGGTGGGCAGGGTCTCTCGGCGAGAATATCACTGCTGTCATAACAGAAAACCTCTCGCTCCTGCTCTCAACAGACAGCGTCTTCCCCTATCCATGGAATTCTTCGACCCCTGTGGATTACAGGGCAAGAATAAATATCGTCCGGCTGGAGAGCATTGCGGGCGATCACGTTACGCTCAAGGCGATATGGACAGTTTCATCCGGCAGGGAGAACAAAGAGGTCCTGACAAAGGCATCTGTTTTCACAGAACCGTGGAGCGGACGGGGATATGAAGCAATGGCCGCGGCCATGAGCAGAGTATTGGAAAACCTGTGCCGGGAGATAGGTTCGGAGATCCGGAAAATAAAAGATTGATAAAGCATTCAGGTTGCTATGGAAATTCCAAAAGGAGTTGGACATACCAGGGAAATGTGACCGCCTCGAATTTTGCACTTATATTTTTATTCCGAAATCCGGGATAAAGCGGGTCAGCTCGCGTACTTTGTCAAAAAGGAGCATGACGCCGAAAATTATGAGGATAAGACCGCTCACTATCATGATTACCCGCATATGTTTCACAATCCTCGGCGTATAGCTGAGAAACAGGTTGAGTCCCACTGCCGACAGAAAAAAAGGGACCGCAAGGCCGAGAGAGTATACTGCCAGCAACTGGAATCCGAAGAGCGCTGAGCCCTTTGACCCTGCATAGAGAAGGATCGTCCCCAGAATCGGTCCTATACAGGGGCTCCAGCCTGCTGCAAAGGTCATCCCCACAAGAAAAGTCCCGATATACCCGCCGGGCTTGCCGCTGAGATATATCTTTTTGTCCAGCATAAGAAAATCGAGCTTCACGAGACCGGACACGAAAAGACCGAAGAGAATAATTAATATCCCTCCGATAATCCGTATATAATCCGCATAGGCGTCGAAGAACCTGCCCAGGGCTGAGGAGGAAATACCAAGGGCGATGAAGACCGCCGAGAACCCTGCAATGAATGCCAGAGAGTTGGTTATCGTCAGATAATGTATCTTTTTTCTGTCTGTCCCTACCGTAAGGTCTTTAAAGGAAATGCCTGTGATAAATGAAACATACGAAGGAACAAGCGGAAGCACACAGGGAGAAAGAAAAGACGCCACTCCTGCAAGAAAAGCCAAGGGAAAGGACACGTCTGTCATATAATTACTCTAACGCAGAGGCCAGGAAATGTAAAATTCAAATTCCGAAAAATTATAGGAGATATATAAAGCGTTCACACATTCTCACAGGAACAACCGCTGTGCGTCTTCCCGATTATCCCGTGGGTTATAAGTGGAAATGATCACAGTTAAATGCACAATAGAAAGCCTTACCCCAAATAATCCTTCCAGTTTGTATTCAAATCTATTCTGGATTTCCCTTCTATAAAAGAAAGCACCTCCCGTGCAGCGTCCAGCATATGAAAAAGACGGATCAGATCATCTTTGCGCATATTGTACTTTTGCGGAATCGATAACCTCTTGCCTGAAATACCTGCTGAGTTCCTGTGGCGTTCTTAAGTCAACCTTGTATTTCAGAATTCCTGAAAGTTCTTCCTCCATACCCGCAAGTCTTATTAAACCAGGGACATGCCCAGGCTCGAATTCGACTAAGAAATCGATATCGCTGTCAGGTCCAACTTTGCCATAAAGAAAAGAACCAAAAAGTGATAAGCGACAAATGTGGTTTCTTTTACAAAACTCTGCAATCTTGTCTTTTGGAAGTTCAAAACCTATCTTATTCATTTCTTTCCTCAATTTCATGTTAACAGAGAGCACGAAGAATCTCAAAGGCAGAGCTAATTGCTATTTATACGGTGTAAATCAGGTGACCCCTAT
>JAKLQR010000084.1 GCA_022013235.1 Thermodesulfovibrionales bacterium
CAGTATGGTGTTTGTCCCCTCTCCTGACAGAGGGATCATTCCTGCAGTCTTCCCTGATCCTGCAGAGGCAAACAGGCTCTCTCCGGTATTGATAACCCTCGCCTGCAGGCCTTTCACATTCACCTGTATCCTGCCGGTCATGCTCCGTATGAGAGTCCCCTCAGAATTGCTTACCACCATGCCCTGTATGGTTGCAAGAGACGGCACACCTGGCCCTGCAACAAGGGAAAAGTACCCGCCAATCTGCCGGGAGACCGATATATCGGCATCTTTCGTGATGACCGTGAGAGACGTCGAAGGGGCTATGGAAAAGGAAACGGTCCCTTGTGTAAGGGTGAGGACATAACTTCCGTCAGACGCTTCGATTGCTGCTTCTGTATTGATTGAAAGGTCGAACCGTGATCCCTCTCTGGTCGTTATTGCTGCGATGCCTTCGACAGTTTTAAGGCCGGTGCTTTTAAGCAGGGGATATACTTCTTGCAGCTTGTTCCATTTCGCGGTTGAAGTCCTGATCTGAACGTCGCCGCTTGCCTTTATCTCACCAAAGGCAAGGGGTTCAGCAAAGGCAAGACTTTGACAGAGCCCCCCGAGGGCAAGAAAAACAAAAAATCCAACATAGTATCCATATATAAGTGAATACTTTCTCATAGGCAATTAAAATATTAACTTTAACTTTTCAATATAAGACCTTACTATTTAAAGCTTTTGCTACTATATATATATATATCCAAGGGGATTGTTTGTCAATACGTATTTTTACGTATTACTGTAAATTTCTTGAATTTTCAATGAATTACCAGAACGGATTGAAAGACGGGGTTCAAAACATCTCAACTGTTCTCATATTTGCACAGTTACCGTGATGACAAATATTGTTCAGGGTTTTTCGTTATGCAACGCATGATGAGACTTTTCCTGTATCCCGCCTCCATCAGCCTCTGCGCAGACTCAGTAACTGTCATACTCCCTCCCAGAAGCTTCCCTCTTTTGTCGGTAACCGATCTCCTGCCCCCTGCTCTTTTCGTGCTCTTTACTGTATCGGATACTATAATGATCCTTTCGGGGTTTTTTGTCCTGAAGATGAGGTCGAGGGTCCCAGGATGGAGGTGGTGGGGGTCTGCAATGACCTCCATATATACCTCCTGGTTTATGAGGCCGAATCCTGCAATGCCCGGCTCTCTGTGCTGAAATCCCCTCATCGCGTTGAAGAGATGGGTAATCCCCCTGGCGCCGGCATGGAACCCTGCCTCTGCCTCTGCATACGTTGCGTCAGAATGTCCCATACTCGCGATGATGCCCTGCCCGGCCATCTGTCTGATGAGCCCGAGCGATCCGTTCAATTCGGGCGCAACGGTCATGATCTTCACGATGTCCTCATAGCCGTCAATAAGCTTCCGGAAATCTTGCAGAGATGGTTTTATGCAATGCGCTGCATTAAGCGCCCCGCACTTTGAGGGGTTGACAAAAGGCCCTTCGAGATGGACACCGAGTATTCGTGCGGATTTTTCCCCCCGCATTGAGGACTCGTGCAGAACAGATTGTTTTGCGGACCCCCGATGCCTGATCTCAGGTACGGAGATGTTTTTTGTTTTCTTCCTTTCATCCTGTCCTGTCTTCTGCTTCTCTATCGCTCTTTTAATAGTTTTCATCTGGCTCCTCATCGTGTCGAGAGAGGAGGGATAGAGGGCGAGCAGGATATCAGAAACCCCGGAAGATCCTTGAATTCCGGCAATTTTGAGGATATGATCACTGTCCGCAGTCTTCGTATCATAGCCGGAGATGCCGTGGGTGTGGATGTCGATGATCTTCATTTTATGGAACCCCTGAATTTCTGTTATCATAGCATAGGGGAAGGATGCGTTCAAAACATCAGTTATGAAAGAATTTATTCTTCTTGGCGATAATTCTGAAAGAGAGTTAACTCATCTTCTCTCACAAGCTTCAGTCAACCGCGATACGGGAGAAAGGATTGCATATCTCTCGGGGCAGTTGCTCGGCACACCGTATAAAGAATCAAGCCTGATCGGTAATAAAGATACTCCGGAAGTTTTTGTAATCGATCTTTCGGGCGTAGACTGCTTCACCTACCTTGAATATGTCGAAGCCATGCGTGTATCTCAATCCTTTTTTGAATTCAGGACGAATCTGCAAAAAGTGAGGTATAAAGCCGGCAAAATCGCCTTCGGCGCAAGGAACCATTTTTTTACAGACTGGAGTGAATACAATGCAGAACGGATTGATGAGGTGACAGAAACGATAAGCATCAACAGGTCAGTCCTGAGTGAAAAGCTGCTCAACAGAAAACAGGACGGGACATATTTTCTGGACGGCATTCAGCCTGTGCTGCGTTCAATACGTTACCTGCCGTCAGAATCGGTCGATAGGGAAATCTGCTCCCTTTTGAAAACAGGAGATTACCTCGGCATCTATGCCCGTTCCCCCGGACTGGACGTTTCGCATGTCGGCATTGTTATTAAAAAACTTGATGCCGTTTTCTTCAGACATGCGTCTTCTCAGGAGCAATACAGGAAAGTGGTTGATGAAGATTTCAGGAGCTATCTTGCTGATAAACTGGGGATTCTTATCCTGAGACCGAAATGATCACAGCGTCGGAGGACACTCCCATTTGATCCGGATTATTCACGATACTCTACCCTTCTGCAGAGCTGAGAGATACATGATATCTTCCCTCCCTTGAGGGGAGGGGATAAAGGGGAGGGTGTTGAAAACATTTTCATCAAACACCCTCTCCCTAACCCTCCCCCCTCAAGGGGGAGGGAACAAATAGGAGGCGCCAAAACAATGCTTCAAAACATTTTTTGATAAACACCCGAAATACACATAGTTCAGTTTTCTATGACATCCTCTCTTTCGTGGTCTCCTTCAGGCCGTCAACTATATTCCTCAAATACCACAGGAGCCCGAGTCCCGGCAGAGCGGTAAGGAACGTGATGAAAAAGAACAAAACCCAGCCCACCGAATCGACGAGATATCCTGACGTCGGCGAAATGAATATCCTCCCGAGGGCGGCGAGTGATGACAGGAGTGCATATTGTGTTGCGGTAAAGCGGTGGTCGCACATCGCCATAAGAAGGGCCACAAAGGCAGCGGTGCCCATTCCTCCGGAGACGTTTTCGAATGCCACGGCAAAAATCAGCACCCCGTAGCTCTTTCCTGTCCAGGCGAGTACCATAAAGGAGAGATTGGATATCGCCTGGAGTATGCCGAATACAAGGAGCGAACGGTAGAGCCGGAGTCTGACCATAAGCACTCCGCCAAACAATGCGCCAAAAATCAATGATGCGAATCCAAGCCCTTTATTGATCGCCCCCACTTCGCTTACCGAAAACCCTACTCCTCTGATGAGAAACGCGGTTGTCAGTGCACCGGCATATGCATCCCCCAATTTATAAAGGATGATCAGGATGAGCAAAGCAACCGAGGAGTTCCTCTGAAAATAATTTTTTAAAGGCCCCCATACCGCTTCACGCATACTGGCCGGCGGGGTTGCCTTTTGCCCGGGTTCGGGGCCAAAGAGTGTTGCAAGTATTGCGAGGCCCATAACACCAGCCATGGTGAGATAGGTAATCCGCCAGCCTATCTGGTCTGCAAGCACGAATGCAAGCGCCCCTGAGATGAGCAGCGCAATCCGGTACCCCATAACAAACACCGCTGCCCCGAAACCGCGCTCTTTTTCCTGGAGGACGTCGGTCCTGTATGCGTCAACGACAATGTCCTGCGAAGCAGAGGAGAATGCAACTGCGAGCGCGAGCAGGGCAACAAAAAACGGGGCCTGCTGAGGCGAGCTGAAGGCCATCGCGGCAATCCCGGCGACAAGAGCAAGCTGGGTAATAAGTATCCAGCCGCGCCGTCTTCCCAGAAATGGCGGCACAAAACGGTCCATGAACGGAGACCAGAGAAATTTCAAAGTATACGGCAGTCCGACCAGCGCAAATATCCCGATTGTTTTTAAATCGACGCCTGCAACGGTCATCCAGGCCTGAAGCGTTGCGCCGGTAAGGGCAAGAGGCAATCCCGAGGAAAAGCCGAGAAACGTTATTATGGCAATACGGCGGCTGCGGAAGACTTCAAGATATGGAGCGATATCAATTTTCATTCAGAATATTCTTTTTGCATAGTATTATAGCAACTCATCCTGTACAGATGTGCACTGCTTTATCCGGCTTGCTCTCCCCTTTCATAAATTATCCGGTTATAATATATCTGTTATGGGTTCGTTCAAGGTCTCATTGACATCATTCAAAGAACTCGAAACAGTACTTGAAGAGAATCGGGTTGTCCTGAAGAAAAAAGAAGTGGCTCAGACAGGGACTGATGAAGAGGTCTTCCATGAAGCAATGGCTGATGTAAGGGAGATCAGGGAGTTCAGGGAAATTCCTCTCCCCACGCCTCAGGAGAAGAAAATCCCTGCAAAGCGCAGAGATGATACCCTCGAAATCCTGAGACAGATCGTTCATATGGAGAGAAAAATCAACCTTGCGGACACCGGTGAATATATCGAATGGATGAGCCCCCGGGTGAGAAAAGATCTCGCGCAGAAGCTTCATCACGGGTATTTTTCCGTTCAGGACTCTATAGACCTCCATGGAATGACAGTCCGTGAGGCAGAAGAATCGCTGCATGCATTTATCAAAGAGGCGCTGCAGAAGCGGCTTTTCTGTGTGAAAGTGGTACATGGCCGGGGACTGCGTTCCCCGAAGGAGCCGGTGCTGAAAGAAGCAGTCAAGAGGTGGCTGCAGGGCGTCTTCCGGAAATGGGTTTTGGCGTATTCGACAGCAAAAGACTCTGACGGCGGACTGGGCGCAACGTATATACTTCTCAGGTAAAAATTGAATCTGACACATACAATAAAAATAAAGATCTATTATGAAGACACTGATGCAGGAGGTGTTGTCTACTACGCAAATTACCTCCGGTATATGGAACGGGCGAGGACCGAGCTTCTCCTCGAACACGGGATAGATGTGGCAGATTACCACAGGAAAGGCTATCTTTTTGCCGTCGTCGATGTTGATATCCATTACAAGCGTGCTGCCCGGCTCGGCGACGTAATTGACATAGTGACTGCAATCGAGAAGATGGCGAATGTCACCATCTCAATCCATCACCGGGTACTGAGAGGGACTGAACTTCTGGCTGAGGCGAATGTGAGACTGGCCTGCATAGACTTGCACGGGAAACCACAGAAGTTGCCGGAGAGTATCAGGAAACTCGGTCAAAATACGTAAGGCGCTATGCTCGACATCAAGAGATATACCTCAATTTCTGAAACAAAATAAACTCCCTTTGAGCTTAATCATAGCTAAATATGAACGCAGTTGCATTCCTTTGCCATATTTAGGATAATATGTCTTATAGTAATTATATTTTTAATTTAATTAAACACTATGATTAACGATAAAAGTAAATCATTTTTTTCAGAAGGGAATGAACAAAAAGACAGGCCTCTCTATACTATAGGCGTTGTTGCTGATATGATTGGAACAACAAATCAGACCCTCCGCCTCTATGAAAAACGCGGCCTTATAAAACCGTTCAGGAAAAACAAAAACAGATTATATTCTGAAAATGATGTGAGATGGCTGTTCTGTATCCGGGATCTTATTCACAACAAGAAGATAAGCATCGAGGGAATCAAGAAACTGCTGAAATATGCACCCTGCTGGGAGATAACAGCATGTCAGGAAAGCCAAATGGCGAAATGCCGTGCCTCCAGGGACAGGGAGACTCCATGCTGGGTATTGAATAGTCTGATCTGCAAACGCAATGCTGACGATAACTGCAATAAATGTGTTGTGTTGCTCTCGAAAACAAGACTCGGAAAGGAAACTTCCTTACTTCCAGAGATCCCTCTCGAATGACGCTTGGGATATTCCACTCTATCACGTAGCATCCATTTTCATCATCTCTCTTTCTCACCAATCTCTGCATAGATATTTCAGGACACATCTGTCCAGAATATTCAGGCATGGTGAGTTATTTTTTTTAGAAAGTAATAATTCAGAAAATATTTATTTTCTTGATTATATATTCAAATATTATTATATTTTTATATATATGAACTATGCTGACATCAGACAGCATTCCCTTGAAAGCAGAGGGTGTAATGAAAATCAGACCCGAGCTTGACTCCATGGCAAGTGTTTTCGATTCCTGTGCCGAAGACTACGATCGCTGGTTTGATAATCCGGAAGGTACGATACTCTTCAAAACAGAGCTCGCTGCAGTCCGGTCAGTTCTCCACGGGGTACCGAGGCCTTATCTCGAAATCGGCGTGGGTACCAGAAAATTTGCCCGGGAATTAGGGATCCAATACGGTATCGATCCGGCAATGCGGATGTTACGGATTGCGGAAGCGAGAGGGATTGAGGTCCACCAGGCGACTGGAGAATTTCTTCCCTTTGGCGGGAATATCTTCGGCGGTGTTTTCATCCTCTGCACACTCTGCTTTGTGCAAAACCCGGAGCAGGTTCTCCATGAGGCACAACGGGTATTAAGAAAAAATGGGGGATTAATAGTCGGCATTCTCAACAGGGAAAGTCCCTGGGGCAGACTGTACACAAAAAAAAAGGAGGAAGGACATCCGATTTACCGACATGCTCATTTTTTCAGTGTCCCCGAATTGTCGGGGCTGATCAGGAAATCGGGACTGTTTATCGAAGCATATGCGTCTGCGCTCCTTCAGCTTCCGTCGGAAGAACCGCATGAAGAAAAAGCATACGCAGGCGCACTGAGCAATGCAGGCTTCCTCTGCATCCTTGCAAGAAAGAATGGCCGGCAAGGCATATAAATACTGATACGGACATGAGGTCGCTTGGGCAAAGGATAGAATTATTGGGTGTGCTGGCCCATCCGGTGAGGATCAGAATTCTCGAAGAACTCACCAGAGGAGTAAAGTGTGTCAGTGATTTTGAAGATTTCCTTGAGATAAGCCAGCCCAATATTTCACAGCATCTCGGGTTGCTGAGAAACCATGGGGTGATTGATTTCTACATGGACGGGAGGCTGAGATGTTATTTCCTCGTCGACCCGATCATTCCCGACCTGCTCGAAATTCTGAAGACCGATTATCATAAATCGCTTCCGGCTCCTTCCTGTTGTCCTGTTACAAAAAAAGGAAGTTATCCGGGAAAAAGAAGGAGGTAGTGATGAAAATAAAACTGACAGAACTTTCAACCTGCTCCGGTTGAGCAGCCAAATTCAGTCCAACGGACCTGTCCCAGGTTCTGGGTCAGCTGCCTGATATTTCTGATCCGAATGTACTGGTCGGCGCTGCGAACGCGGATGATGCAGGAGTATACCGCCTCACTCACGAACTCGCGGTTGTTTTTACGGCTGATTTCTTTACCCCGATAGTCGACGATCCTTACGGGTATGGTGCAATCGCGGCAGCCAATTCTCTGTCTGACGTATACGCGATGGGAGGGAAACCTGTCGCGGCGCTGAACCTTGCGATGTTTCCGAACCAGCCTGAGTTCTTCCCCTCCCTGAAACAAATAATGCAGGGCGGGATCGATAAAATGAGCGAGGCCGGTGTGCCTGTTATCGGTGGGCATACAATCAGGGACAAAGAACCGAAATACGGATTCGCAGTCCTCGGGACGATACATCCCGACATGATCCTTGAAAATACGAAAGCCCGTGTCGGTGATGCAATACTGCTGACGAAAAAGATAGGCACAGGCGTTATTTCTACGGGGATAAAAGCAGGGATGTGCAGCGAGGATGTCATCGGGGAGATTACCCTGTCCATGGCAGCGTTGAATAAGAGGGCAGGCGAACTTATGCTGGAAACAGGGGTCAGCACCGCAACGGATATAACCGGGTTTGGTCTCATCGGACATATGCATGAGGTTCTTTCCGCAAGCAAATGTATTGCACGTATCCACGCGGGCCGTGTGCCGTTTTTCGAAGACGCCGCCCGGCTCGTCAGCCTGAACAAAGTACCCGGCGGCACAAGAGCAAACGTAAACAGTTATGCTCCTTTTTTCAGGAAGCATTCTGCCGTGACAGAAGAGGAAATCCTCCTTTTAAACGACGCTCAGACCTCGGGTGGACTTCTCATCTTCGTGCCCGAAGAAAGGAAAGAGAGGCTGGTTTCTTCACTCCGGCAGGAAGGGATCCTTGCAGCACATATCGCTGATGTTGTAGAAGAAAATGCGCATGACCCGGTTCGTATTTTTATCGACAAAGAATGAATACCTGTTTCTCCTGTTCGACCCGAAACTTATAATTACTAAGACGGCTATAAGTAAAGCTACATCGATGTCATTCCCGCTTGTCGGGAATCTTTCTGAAAACCCGGAAGGATTGCGGACAAGCCGCAATGACAAAGAGCGATAAGAACGTCGCCTTACTAATAACCGTCTTAGTATAAATTTGACATTATAAAAATATCTGAAATAAACTAAATTGCTGTCCGGAATTCGGATATAAGCTAAATAAAATCAAGAAATGCTGCACGGGGGGAACAATTTATGAAGAATGGGAATGTTATTTTAGACGCGCTGCAAAAGAAAAACGGAATGCCCCTTTACACTATTGGTGTAGTATCAGAATTGGTCGGCACAACAAATCAGACGCTGAGGATATATGAAAAACACGGGCTTCTCAAGCCTGCCCGCAAAAATAAGAACCGCTTTTATTCGGCAAATGATATACGGTGGATTCTCTGCATCAGGGAAATGATCCACAGCAGGAAGATCAGCATAGAGGGCATAAAGAAGCTTCTCGAATATGCTCCCTGCTGGGAGCTCATGCACTGTCCTGAAAAAGAGCGCAGCGAATGTGTTGCGTTTGTAGACCGGACAAAACCATGCTGGGAACTGAGCAAAAGGATCTGTACCCAGAACGGCGGGAAGAATTGCGAAACCTGTGTTGTCTACCAGTCCAGATCGAGAAAAAAGAACAAGTCAAAATCAAACGGAAGCAAGCCCAAGGAACTTATCCCGCAATAAAGGAAGCGGGAAAACTCAATACCCTGTGACATCCCTTCAGGATATTGAGTTTTCCCCACCCCAAAAATACATCCCCTGGTTCGTACTTTTCATAGCGAACTCTGTTTCATATGGTTGTCATTATCCGGCTTGACCGGATAATCCAGTTCTTTTTCTAAATACTTTTGATACTGGATTCCCCGATCAAGTCGGGGAATGACGGAGAAAGATATTAATAAACTTTCAAAATATTTGAGGATTAATAGAATAATATTTCTGGCAGACGCGGTATTTGAGCGGCTTTATCACGATCCTTATCGATCCACTGCATGTATCCCTTGACATATATATCAATATTTATTTATATTTATGTAATTACGTACATGATATATTTCACTCTATGATGGAAGTTTATTCTATATATATACTGCTGAGTATTGCGGGCATTTGTCACCGGGCATGCCTTAAGAATACTATATTATCATTTAGTTATATCACAATGGATATCTTTACTTTACTTCCTTATTCCATCTTTCCGTGCTTGTTAATCAAAAGATATCCCACTCTCAACTCATTACAGATCATATTCTTTGATAAATTTCTATTTATAGGTAATGATTTCTCAGTGCTGCTGCTGCCTGCATCATTTCGCAAGGCCTTTTAAAGTGGATATAAGAATCGATTGTTATCTTTCACTAACGTGCGGCTCGGAGGATGCCCTGAGAGAAAATATTGCCCAGGCATTATTGTCTGCACAAGTCAGTGCCGATGTGAATTTCCATCGTATTCACGAAAGCGAAGCAGCATCTCTGGGATTACATGGCTCGCCGTCGGTCCTGTTGAACGGAAAAGATATCCAGCCTGTGGATATAAAAGGGTTTGCCTGAAGGACATTCAGGGACGAGTCTGGAAGGCTCTCAAATGTTCCATCGGTAGAAACTTTGAAAAAAATCCTAAGGGAGGCAAAAGCATGCGTATTGAAATAAAAGTTCTGGGTCCCGGCTGCCCTAACTGTAAAACCATGGAGGAACTTGCCAGAAAGGCGGTGCAGGAACTTGGAATCGAGGCAAATATCGAGAAGGTTACCGACATGATCGAAATCATGAAATATACGATGACGACCCCCGGATTAATCGTCAACGGGAAACTGAAGCATAAAGGGAAACCTCTGCCCACCATAGATAAAACAAAGGAATTGATAAAGGAAGAACTCTGAGATGCAGGATATTCTGAACATCTTCAAAGCGCTGTCCGATGAGACCAGGCTGAGAGTCCTGAAACTGCTCGAACACGGCGAATTATGCGTCTGCGATATAGTGGCGGCATTGGATACGATTCAGCCAAAGGTTTCCTTTCATCTCAGTGTCCTCAAGGAAGCCGGCCTCATTAAAGACAGAAAGCAGGGCAAAT
Organism: Thermodesulfovibrionales bacterium; assembly: GCA_022013235.1. Classification (GTDB taxonomy): domain Bacteria; phylum Nitrospirota; class Thermodesulfovibrionia; order Thermodesulfovibrionales; family SM23-35; genus JAKLQR01. The sequence goes on from JAKLQR010000084.1 coordinate 10,368, forward strand.
GGGTCCATTACCGTATTGATGATACCAATATGTTCAGGAGGTTTCTGCTCCTTTCTGCACTCGAAAGAATTCAAGAGGAATCTGTCCGTGATGACAACAAGAGATTGCAGGAGTTTCTAAATACTAAGACAATCAAAGGGAACGGAATGAATTTACAGAAAAGAAGTCTCTGCTGCGGGAGATGAGCCGATGGTGAAAGTCATGTTTTTATGCACCGGGAATTCATGAACGCATTCAGAAAAGCAAGAGATGAAATAGAGCAAAGGATTAGGAAGTTTATTGAGGAGACACGCAATGGCTGAAGTGGTGAAGAGACTGTCATTTCTCGACCGATTTCTCACCTTGTGGATATTCCTTGCTATGGCCGTTGGGGTTGTTTCAGGGTATCTTTATCCAAAAATCACCGATTTCTGGAATATCTTCCAGGTCGGAACGACCAATATCCCGATAGCCATCGGGTTGATCCTCATGATGTATCCGCCTCTGGCAAAAGTCAGATATGAAGAACTGCCGAAGGTTTTTAGCAATTATAAGATACTTACGATAAGCCTCATTCAGAACTGGATTGTCGGCCCTGTCGTCATGTTCATCCTTGCGGTTATCTTTCTCCATAATTATCCCGACTATATGGTCGGGGTGATCCTTGTAGGACTTGCCCGCTGCATCGCAATGGTCCTCGTATGGAATGACCTTGCCTGCGGAGACTCCGATTATGTCGCCGGACTGGTTGCGTTTAATGCCCTGTTCCAGGTTCTTACCTATCCAGTGTACGCCTGGCTTTTTGTTACAAAACTTCCTCCCCTGCTCGGTCTGAGCGGTGCAGTTGTGGATGTTACTATCAGTGAAATAGCGAAAAGTGTCTTCATATACCTTGGCATTCCATTCCTCGCAGGAATCATAACCCGTCTCACGCTTGTCAATGTTAAAGGCAAACAGTGGTATCATGATAAATTTATCCCAAAAATCAGTCCGGTTACACTGATCGCGCTCCTTTTCACTATTATCGTCATGTTCTCTCTGAAAGGGGAGTACATCATCAGGCTCCCCCTGGATGTGTTGAGGGTTGCCATACCCATGTTAATTTATTTTGTTTTCATGTTTCTCGTAACCTTTTATATAGCAAAGAAGATAGGCGCTGACTATCCGAAATCCGCTACGTTAAGTTTCACTGCTGCTTCCAATGATTTTGAATTGGCTATCGCCGTAGCGGTGGCGGTATTCGGGATAAATTCCGGTACAGCTTTTGCGACTGTCATAGGACCGCTTGTTGAAGTACCCGTTTTGATCGGACTGGTGAATGTGGCACTGTATTTTCAGAGGAAATATTTCGCTGCCGGGGTCTGTAAAATCGAAGGGACTAAACCTTTATAAAAAGAATGAAAGAGCGATACAAATTTCTGGTTGTCCTCACAGTATTTCTCGCCTGTTACTTCCTGCCGGTCGAGCACGCACGGTTTACCAACGCAGTGAACGAGTCGCTGGCATTAACAAAATGGTATGCACGGGAGCATGTGCTCCTCTGCCTTGTTCCTGCTTTCTTCATCGCCGGGGCAATAGTCGTCTTTGTAAGCCAGGCTTCAGTGATGAAATATTTTGGGGCAAAGGCGAATAAATTTCTCTCATACTCGGTAGCCTCTGTCTCAGGGTCGATTCTTGCGGTATGCTCCTGTACGATCTTGCCCCTGTTTATGGGAATCTATAAGCGTGGCGCCGGCCTGGGGCCTGCAATCGCCTTTCTCTATTCAGGACCGGCGATCAATATCCTGGCAATAATCCTTACCGCCCGGATACTCGGCTGGGAACTGGGATTAGCAAGGGCTATCGGTGCGGTTCTTTTCAGTGTTGTCATCGGACTCCTGATGCATCTGATCTTCCTGAAAGAAGAGAGAGCACGCCAGGAAGGAGAAGATTTCGATTTCAGCAATGTCAAGGAGGCACGTTCTCCGGGTAAAACTATCCCCTATTTCTTTTCGATGGCCGCAATCCTTGTATTTGCCAACTGGGGAAAGCCGCCAGAGGAAAGTCATAATCTCTGGTGGCTAATCTATCATTACAAATGGTGGATTACAGGTTTTTTTGTAATTTCTTTGTCCATCATGCTTATCAAGTGGTTCAATAAAAATGAACTGAAAGAATGGACGCAGCAATCATGGATACTCGCACTGCAGATATTGCCGCTTCTTTTGGGCGGTGTTCTTGCAGCAGGGTTTTTGCTGGGAAGAGTTGGATATGAAGGAATAATTCCGTCACAGTATATAACCGCTATGGTTGGCGGGAACTCCCTGTTTGCGAATTTCTTTTCATCGTTTGCAGGGGCATTCATGTATTTTGCAACCCTCACAGAAGTCCCGATACTTCAGGGGTTGATAGGGTCCGGCATGGGGAAAGGTCCGGCGCTCGCATTGCTCCTGGCAGGTCCTGCATTAAGCCTTCCCAACATGCTGGTCATCAGGCGTGCGATGGGGACAAAAAAAACTGCAGTCTTCGTTAGTCTGGTTATTCTCATGGCCACGATTTCCGGGATGATTTTCGGGGCAATAGTAAAATAAACAGGAAGGAAGTTGTAATTGGAAATCAGAAAAATGATAAAAAGTTTGCTTTTCATTTTTGTTGTTTTGAGTTTGGCGGTTCTTGTTTATAAGGAATTCTCTTCCAAAAGTGAGAGCACTGCTACTGATGTCACAGTGACGAAGAGTGATAGGACAACCGTATCAGTTGAATCTTTGCCTCTTCCTGGGGTACTACCCTCAACTAAACCTGTGACAAAGCAGAAGGGAGAAGTCCATTCACCACAGACTTCAGTGAAGTTACAAAATTTAAAGGTAGTTGCCTATTATTTTCACGGGACATTCAGGTGTTCCACATGCCGTACCATCGAGCAATACTCTCATGACGCCATTCAAACGTATTTTGCAAAAGAACTCGTAAACGGGCAACTGGAATTCAGACCGGTGAACGTGGAAAAACCTGAAAACAAACACTTTATCCAGGACTATCAGCTCGTTACCAAATCCCTTGTCCTTTCTTTGATGACAGATGGCAAGGAGACGAAATGGAAGAATCTTGCCGATGTATGGAAGCTTGTAGGGGACAGGGAGAAATTCTTTCAGTATGTGAAAGATGAGGGAGAGATATTCTTAAAGGATGCTCAATAAATGGAGGTATTTTTACTGGCAACAGCGGTCTGGCTCGGGATATTGACATCTGTCAGCCCATGCCCTCTGGCAACCAACATTGCTGCTGTCTCCTTCATTTCACAACGGATTACGCAAAAGAATACCGTATTGTTATCCGGTATCTTCTACACTCTTGGAAGGAGTCTCACCTATATTGTCCTCGGTGTTCTTATCATAAAAGCACTGATAGATATCCCCATCCTGTCGGATTTTCTTCAGAGATATGTCAATAAAATATTAGGTATCATATTAATTCTCGTCGGGATGGTACTGCTTGATCTGCTGCGAATACCCCTCCCTATCCCGTCTGTCTCTGAAGATGTCGCAAAAAAACTGATTGAAAAGGGAGCTATCGGTTCATTCCCTTTAGGCATCCTGTTTGCACTCGCATTCTGTCCAGTTTCCGCTGCCCTGTTCTTCGGAGGATTAATCCCCATAGCAGTAAAAACACAGTCAGGGATCGCGATTCCCCTTATTTATGGTATTGGAACCGGGCTGCCCGTCCTTCTCTTTGCTTTTCTCGTAGCAGTTGGAACTGGATATATCACTACCCTCTATTACAGGATTACCAGGATAGAGTTTTATACAAAAAAAGTGACCGGGATTATTTTTATTCTGGTAGGCATCTATTACACTTTGGCATATATTTTTGAGATAGTGTAACCTAAAATTAGTTCTTTCTACGGCGGGAAACTACTTTGAGCGTTACACGCTCTGCTCCAAAAACTGAATACCCTACGAACCCTTCCAGAGTCTGAATCAACGATGTCTCGTCTGGATTATCTGCGGCAATATTTCTTACGAATCAATTCGTGATCAAGAAAAATCTTTTCAGCACGACTTAATTCTTGTATAATGGTTGTACTGAATAATAACCAGTCACATTAATGTATTCATTACCACATTCATGAAAGGAGGTGAGTTTTTTGAAGAAATGTATATCCGTTTTTCTGTCTCTTTGCTTCGCATTTTGTACTATGACAGCTTCTTATGCATCTGAAAATCAAAAGGCAGCATCACCTGATTTCAAGCTTCAGCAGGCATCAAAAGCATCGCAGATCACAGGCACGGTAAAAGCGATCAATGAAGGCGCCGGTACTATTGCGGTTACAAAGAAATTCAAGGATAAAACATTCGAGGTATTTGCTGTTACAGACAAGGACACAAAGATAGCAAAGGGTAAGGAAATAAAGAGCTTACATGATATTAAAGCCGGCGACAAAGTTGCTGTTGTGTATACCAAGAAAGGTGAAGTAAATCTCGCAAAAAGTATTTCTCTCAAATAATCTTCCACTGAAGTGTACAGAACTGCGCAAGAGGAAAATCACCTTTTGCGCAGTTTTTCTCTTGGAGGATTACATTCAATCTTACTTTAGTGATACACGTATCAGTAATTTCGTTCTTTCTATCGCTTGGAACGGTATTATGAGAAAGAATATCTCAGCAACTCAATGTTCTGATTCGTAATCAGGGTGATCATGCATGATAGCCATCCGGTTTACAATGAACTTGTACGCGACGATCAGCATGGCAACAACCCCTATAGACAGCGAAATCTCCGTCCATTTTGGATAATACTTCATTGATGCGGGAATCTGCCAGTTATATGCAAAAATAGCCACATTAAGACGGTTCAATATCACACCAAAAACCGTTAAAAACCCTGTAAGCCTAATGAGTTTCGCATTCCTGTTTCTGACTCCTGATACGAACAACATCGCAGGCACAAGAACAAAACCGATTACCTCAACTAAATACCAGAATCCATAAAAAGTATTCAGATATGCCCAAGTAGCAGAATGAGCCAGATCAAATATTTTCAGAATAAAGTAAATGAACAAACTCGCTGCAGCACCTGTACCGAGACCAATGGTGCGTCTGTCAAAATCGGCCTGACTGAAATTTTTCAGCTGCCCTTTGAACACACCATGGGTAATGGCACTTTCTACAATCACCATGGAAATGCCTGCAAATATCGCGGAAAGAAGGAAGAATACCGGCAGGAACATTGAATACCAGAGGGGATGAAGTTTTGCAGGAGCAATAAGATACAACCCACCGAGTGCGGACTGATGTCCACCGGCTATTATGACGCCAAAAATGGTTGCCCATATCGCCATCTTCTGGAAAAATTCCCGAAGTTTCCTGAGATTGAGCCATTCAAAGAGCGCAGGACTCCACTCAATGAGACAAATATTAATATAAAGCGTAAAGTGCCAACCTATTAAGAACAGTACTGAAGAAAATCCCCACGACCATACTAAGAGGTAAGGGATACGGTAATAACGGCCAAGGTCAAAAAGAAGTGCAAAGACCGCAAAAACGTACCCGAGAAGGCTTGAGAGAATTGCTGGACGTACAAAATGGTGATATTGCTTCATCCCAAAGAGATGGACGGCTGTTCCGAGGGTCAGACCGGGAGCTGCCAATGCGATACCGACCAATATGTCAAACCCGATCCAGAAACCCCATGGATAGTTGTCTGTAAGATTTGTCGCTGGTCCAAGGCCAAAAAAGAGCCGATAAATCATTACAATTACTCCATAGACGATAATGGTAGCTAAAATAAAGTTCCCGGGCGTGGCAAGACCTATAATATAATCTCTATTAGATTTACCGAGAAGTATCTTTTCTCTAAACCAGGAATTAGTGTTTTCCGCCATGGCCTTCTCCTTCCGTTTCTGCAGATGATTCATGTCCCGATCTTGCTTTTTCACGAGTCTTTGAGATTGCATAATAAGCCCCGAAAACCAAAGGCCATGCAGCAACTATCTCGAACATCTTTACCCCAAGAAGAAACCCCTTGGTCAGATTCGGTACCGGTGTTTTATCGAGATCTGTTCTCAGGCCTATTTCGTGGAAAGGCACTGATGAAAGATAGAGCCAGCTTGTGCCTCCTACCTCTTCCTCTCCGTATAGATGATCAATATATTTGTCGGGACTATTTCCTATCCGTTCGTGAGCAAGCTTAATGAGATCGTCTCTTGTTCCGAATGTCAATACTCCGGCAGGACAAATCTCGACACAGGCCGGTACACTGCCTTTCGAGATTCTATCGAAGCAGAATGTACATTTTGTGATCTGCGGGTTAAGAGGCGCATAGTATTCATAGGCAGGCGCGTCAAAAGGACAGGCGACCATACAATACCGGCACCCTATACACACGCTTGCATTATGAACAACCGGACCGTTTTTCGCCTTCCTGTATGCATCAACAAAACACGAGGACAAACACCCCGGATCATCGCAGTGCATACATTGCCTTTTTACATATATAGGTTTTCCGTCCTTCGGGCTGATGTA
>JAKLQR010000085.1 GCA_022013235.1 Thermodesulfovibrionales bacterium
AGGCGCATCGACCAGGGATGCAATCACATCCCATGCGTCAGAAAATCCGTTGATGAAATAGATATCCATGAAGGTGAGGTGTCGCGTTTCGTATCCCAGGGTCATCTCTGACTGGAAGAAGGAAGGGAGCCAGGTGTCATCGAAGGGGATTGAGGCCGGCTGGCCCATTTTTGTTCCATGATAAATACCGACCATCCGGTAGAGAAGTCTCCTCATATTCTTCAGCAGCACCGGGTTCTTCTGGTTCCGGATATAATCCAGCGTGTAGGTGAAATTTTCCTGCAAGACCCTCCGGGCTTCAGATAGTTCACCGGGAGAAGGGGGGATCTGTTTCGGGAAAGAGTGCGAAGGGTCTATCAGATAGGCCATATCCCAGAAGTTGTCGCGCGTCATGAGAATCTGGGTTTTCTGGAGTTTTCCCTGAATGAACCCCGCTTCATATTCGGCCTTGTAGTGATTCGTGTCATTCGACACAACGCTCAGGTTTCTGATATTCTTGACTTTCTCAACGCATCCGCCTGTATCGTTATCTATTGTGTAACATTGATGCCTGCCGGAGGTGCTCTCACCGCAGCTGTTCAGCATGAAAAGAAAGGAAATGAGCAGTGTCAAGACCAAAGTGACGCCTGTGTTCGGTGTCTTCCCGGATTTCATGCGTTCCTCCTTATGTATACGCGCTTATTGTACAGATACTGCGCGCGATATATTTGCCTGTTCGAAATCAATTCTATCAGTCATTCAAGGAGAAAGCAAATCTTGAGCCCAGGGCGTGTTTTCGGAGATTAGGGTATTGATAAATAAGAAAAAATATGGTGGACGGTAGGGGACTTGAACCCCCGACTTCCACGTTGCGAACGTGGCGCTCTCCCAACTGAGCTAACCGCCCGTTATGATATATAGTTATGTGTGTTTCTCATTATAAAGCTATCAGGTTACCGGAAACAAGTAATACTTGCTCTCCCATCATTTCCGAAAAATTCATACGTTTCGTTGTCATGCAATTATTGCTTTAGTAAAATTGCAAAACCTGCTAATATTGTTCTATATTTATTGACAGAGCAATGTGGAATAGGTTTATAATATCGCAAGATGGTTCTTGGAGGAATGATAAGGATTAATAAATATTCTGAGAACCGAAGCAGGAACCATGCAGATTAGGGTTGGAGTCTATATCTGTAAGTGCGGAACCAATATTTCCGAAAATATAGATATTGATGAACTGATTCAATTTTCATCCCGCCTCGAAAATGTCGCATATGTAAAAGATCAGCCCCTTCTCTGTTCAGAGGACGGAAAAAATTTCCTGGCTTCGGATGTGGCGCAGGAAAAACCTGAGCGGGTTGTGATCGTTGCATGCACGCCGAAGGAACACGAGAAGACATTCAGAAATACGCTCCTCAGGGCAGACTTTAATCCGTATCTTTTCCAGATGGTGAACGTCAGGGAACAGGTCGCCTGGGTAACCGCTGACAAAGCAGCAGCCACGGAAAAGGCAAAGGCATACATACGCGCTGCGGTGAAGCGGGTAACGCTCCATGAACCGCTCGAGAAAAAAGAGATCGAATGCAATACCGACGTGCTTGTTATCGGAGCAGGGCCCGCAGGCATGGAAGCCGCACTGCTCCTTGCAAAGGCCGGAAGAAAAGTATACCTCGTCGAGAAGAACTCTTTTGTGGGGGGCAGGGTTGCACGATATGAAGAAGTCTTTCCGAAGATGGAATGTGCTTCCTGTATGCTCGAACCGAAGATGGATGAGATCCTCCATGATGAGAATATTGAGCTGATCACGAGCAGCGAAGTGGTGGAGGTCCTCGGGTATCTCGGAAATTTTTCGGTAAAAATAAAAAAGAGAGCCACCTGTGTTGATAAAGAGAAATGCATCGGCTGCGGCGCCTGTTATGAACCCTGCCCGGTTTCGGTCAGGAATGAGTTCGACTATCATCTGAGCGACCGCAAAGCAATCCATGTCCCGTATACCGGCGCCCTCCCGAACGTGCCGGTTCTCGACCAGGGGCATTGCCTGAGGTTTGCGAAAACGGATTCAGCCATGGTACAGGAAGCGCTCGATCTTGGTCTTATCACACAGGAAGAATCTGAGAATTACAAGAAGCAGGATTGTACAGCCTGTCAGGAAGCCTGTATGTTCGACGCTATCACCTATGACAGACAGGATGAAATCCTCGAAAGGAATATCGGCTGCATAATCGTGGCAATCGGCTTCGAGCTTTTCGATCCCTCGGTCCTTCCGCAATTCGGATACGGCAAGATTCCCGAGGTATATACCGGCCTGGAGTTTGAACGGATACTCTCTCAGACAGGACCCACAGGCGGAAAACTGTTCATGAAGAACGGACAGGAGCCCAGGTCCCTGGCAATCATTCATTGTGTGGGCAGCCGCGACAAGAAGCATAAGGAATACTGTTCGGGTGTATGCTGTCTCTATGCCCTGAAATTTGCCCGTCTTGCCGAGAAACATGCCCCCGGGGCAAAGATATACGACATATACGCTGACTGGTGTGTGCCGGGCAAGGACAATCAGGAATTTCTGGATTCTCTGAAGGAGAAGAAGAATGTTTACTTTATCCATACCAACCTTCCTCTGAGTGTTGCGGTGAAACAGAACAAAGACTCCCTCTCAGTCTCCTGTGTCGATGTGTCGGGGAAGGAAAATCCTCTCGCCGCCGACATGGTGGTCCTCTGCCCTGCCATAATCCCTGCGCGGGATACCTCGCGGCTGTCGGAAATGCTCCTCATCACGAGCGGAAGGGATGGGTTCTTTGCAGAAGGACATACAAAACTCGCCCCGGTTTCTACCAATATCGAAGGGGTTTTTATCGCAGGATGCTGTCAGGGGCCAAAAGATATCCAGGGGTCGGTTGCCCAGGGCGCTGCCGCGGCAGGACAGGTGCTGTCAGCCCTTGTCCCGGGAAGGAAGCTGGAACTCGATGTCATAATCGCAGAGGCAGACGAAAACAGTTGTGCAGGGTGCATGACTTGTATAGGATTGTGTCCGTATAAAGCGATTATGTTCGATAAAGAGAAAAAGATCGCGGTGGTGAATACCGTCCTCTGCAAAGGGTGCGGAACCTGTGTTGCAGCCTGCCCGAGCGGGTGTCTCACGGGCAAGCATTTCACCGAAGAACAGATATTCGCAGAAATTGAGGAGGTCCTGAAATAAAAGACTTTGAACCAAAGATCGTAGGATTTCTCTGCAACTGGTGTTCCTATGCAGGTGCGGATGCTGCAGGAAGCTCACGGAAAACCTATCCTCCCAATGTGAGGGTAATCCGCGTCATGTGTACCGGAAGAATCGACCCCCAGTTTGTTTTGAAAGCGTTCCAGTCGGGAGCTGACGGAGTCCTCATCCTCGGATGTCACCCCGGGGATTGCCATTATAAAGAGGGCAATTATAAAGCGCTCAGGAGATTTCATCTCCTGAAACGCGTGGTAAAACAGTTCGGCGTCGATGAAGGACGGCTTCGCCTTGACTGGGTCTCTGCAAGTGAAGGGGAGAAGTTTGTTGAGGTGATCACGGATATGGTTGCGACAGTAAAAAAGCTGGGTCCGCTCACGACTGCAAAGGAGGAACTGCGGGTTGGGTAAACCGAAAGTCGCGTTCTACTGGTGCGCGTCATGCGGAGGCTGTGAAGAGGCAGTAGTCGACCTTGCTGAAGATATCCTCAAGGTTGTGGAAGCCGTGGAGATTGTGTTCTGGCCGGTGGCCATGGACTTCAAGGTAAAGGACGTTGAGTCCCTGGGTGACGGCGAGATCGCAGTCAGTTTCATCAATGGCGCAATCAGGACGGGAGAGCAGGAACATATGGCAAAACTGCTCAGGAAGAAATCGGGACTTGTCGTGGCGTTCGGCGCCTGTGCGCACATTGGCGGTATCCCGGGGCTCGCGAATTTTGTGAACCGGGAGAAAATATTCGACTGGGTATATCTCAATGCACCGTCTAATGATAATCCCGGGAAAATAATCCCGCAGGAGAAGACGCAGGTCGAGGTTGGGGAGTTAACTTTACCGAAATTTTATGATACTGTGTATACATTGGACCAGGTTATCGACGTGGATTACTATCTCCCCGGCTGCGCTCCTCCTCCTGACCTCATCATGAAGGCAGTGGAGGCAATACTTTCAGGGAACCTTCCGGAGAAAGGGACTGTCCTCGCCCCGGACAAGGCTCTGTGCGACACCTGCAAGAGGAAGACAACTAAGCCTGAACATGCGAGCATAAAAGAGATCAGAAGAGTGCATGAAGTGATGCTCGATCCTGACAGATGTTTCCTGGACCAGGGGATCATCTGTCTCGGACCTGCCACACGCGACGGATGCGGTGAGCGGTGCATCAACGCAAATATGCCGTGCAGGGGCTGTTTCGGCTCCACAAGCAGGGTAGAAGACCAGGGAGCGAAATTCCTCTCTGCACTCGCATCAATTATCGATATGAATGACGAGGAAGAAATAAAACGCATCATGGATTCCATTGTTGATCCTGCAGGAGTTTTCTACTTCTATTCATTGCCTGCATCCATGCTGAGGAGAAGACTGGATATCTAAAGATATGAAGAACCGTATAACCATAGACCCGATCACAAGACTTGAAGGACACGGCAAGATAGAGATATTTCTCGATGGAAAGGGTGATGTAGAGAGGGCCTATTTCCAGGTCCCTGAAATGAGGGGGTTTGAGGTCTTTTCCGTCGGGCGTCCTGCTGAGGAAATGCCAAGGATCACGCCGAAGATATGCGGCGTATGTCCTACGACACATCACCTGTGTTCGACAAAGGCACTGGACTCCCTGTTCAAGGTTGAACCTCCTCCTGCTGCAAAGAAGATCAGGGAATTGATGTACTCTGCGTTTATGCTCGAAGACCATATGCTCCATTTCTTCTTCCTCGGCGGACCGGATTTTGTGGTTGGCCCGTCCGCTGCTCCCGGTGAAAGGAATATCCTGGGAGTCATTGCAAAGGTGGGCTTAGAGATCGCAGGGAAGGTAATCAAACTCAGGAAAGGGTGCCGCGAGATCATTGCCCATATCGGAGGCAGGGTGATACATCCGGTCTGCGGCCTCCCGGGAGGGGTATCAAAGCCGCTGACCGAGGAAGACCGCCTGAAGATTGTGGAAGTGGCAGAGTATGGCGTTGAATTTGCGCAGTTTGCTCTGCAGATATTCAACGACGTTGTTCTTAAGAACAAAGAATATGTGGATCTGATAGTCGGTGATGTGTATAAACATGCCACCTATTACATGGGGTTAGTTGATAAAAACAATAAGGTAAATTTTTATGACGGTGACGTAGGGGTTGTTACTCCTGAAGGGAAGAAATTCGTAAAATTCAGGCCGACGGAGTACCTCGACCATATCACTGAGCGGGTTGAGCCCTGGACCTACGTGAAGTTCCCCTATCTGAAAAAGGTTGGATGGAAAGGTTTTGTCGACGGTCTTGACAGCGGTGTATTCCGGGTAGCTCCCCTTGCGCGCCTGAATGTTGCAGACGGGATGGCGACGCCTCTCGCACAGGCCGAATATGAGAGGATGTACCAGACCCTCGGGGGAAAACCTGTACACAATACGCTTGCTTTCCACTGGGCGCGGCTAATCGAGGCCCTGTACGCAGCGGAGCGGCTGCTCGAACTCGCTCAGGACAGAACAATTACCGATCCCCACATAAGAAACCTCCCACAGGCAACGCCGGAGGAGGGGATCGGTATCGTGGAGGCTCCACGGGGGACTCTGATCCACCATTATAAAACTGATAAGAAAGGAATACTTACAGAGGTCAACCTGATAGTCGCAACGGTGAACAATGCGGCGGCAATCTGTATGTCCATCGAGAAAGCTGCGCGCAGCCTTATCAAGGGCGGGAAGGTCTCAGACGGTCTTCTCAATATGGTCGAAATGGCATTCAGGGCTTATGACCCGTGTTTTGCCTGTGCGACACACATAGTGCCGGGCGGAGGTTCATTGCGTATCCATATCCGCAACAAAGGAGGGGAAATCGTTCAGACCCTGCAACGGACATAAAGCAAGACGGGTGTTTACAGACCCGATGGAATATGAATAAAAATAATTTCCAAGAAAGAGGAGGAGTGTATGGCAACAGTAACATTGGATTGTGCAGGACTGAGGTGTCCTCAACCGATACTTAAGATCGCAGCAAAGTCTGCAGAATTGAAGCCCAGTGATATTCTTGAAGTGACCGCAGACTGTCCCACCTTCGAAAAAGACGTCCGCCAGTGGTGCGAGAGGACGAAGAAAACGCTGATGTGGGTCAAAGACGAGGGCGGCGGCAAGAAACGCTGCCAGATACAGTTTTAATCGTCCGGACTTATCAGGGGGATAACCCATGAAACTATTGAAAAACCTGTCAATAGGGAAAAAATTATTCCTGAGCTTTGGTCTTCTGTTTCTGATCATCCTGATCCTCGGTATTTTCTGGCAGCGCGGAATTGTCACGCTCCAGACAGTTGATAAGAAGCAGAATGAACTGATCGAGTTGAAGGACAATCTGAGGGAGATGCAGGTGAACCACTATAAATGGGTAGATGCCCTCAGGGAATCGGCAAAAAAACGGGAGCATTTTGAAGGCGAACTTGATCCCGCGCAATGTTTTTTTGGTAAATGGTACTATAGCTATCAGCAGCCATATCCCGAACTGGGAAGTCTCTTCAAGTCGCTGGATGAGCCCCATAAAAAACTGCATGAATCGGGGAAACTGGTCACCCAGGCGGTCCAGCGCGGTGATTATGCGGAAGCAGAAAGGCTCTCCCTTCATGTCCGGCAGGTCGTCCTTCCTGAATTGATGGGGATTTATGATCCTTTCATCTCCGGTATCGGAGAGGTATACGCCAAACAAAAACTCGCAGCGGAACAATCCGTGAAGCGTCAGGGCATCCTCTCTAAAGCCATCATCTTTTTCTCACTGATTGCTGTCATAGTTCTCGCTGTTTACCTTACAGGAGATATAGCGAAACCGCTGCGAAAAGTAACGGATATAGCCCGCAAGATTGCCGAAGGAAATATCCCCGAGGTAATGCAGAAACACTCTGCACGGAAAACTGAGAACGAAATTGCGGAACTCGAGAATGCGTTTTCAGATATGGCGATATCTCTGAACGAAATATCAAAGACTGCTGACAAGATTGCATCGGGCGATCTTGAAGCTTCGGTGAAACCCAGATCAGACAAGGATGTGCTTGGCAAAGCCCTTGAGAAGATGGTGGAGAACCTGAAACAGAGCATGGAGGAACTCCATACAAATTCAATGAACCTCGCACTCGGCATGAGCGATTATTTTACGGTAATTTCAGAACTGGCCCAGGGCAATCTCGATGTGCATGCGAATGAGGAAACCGGAGACGATCTCCTGAACCAGTTGGGAAAAGTCACCAATGGAATGATTGGGGAATCCAGGAAACTTGCGGAATGCGTCGAGGCAGTGAAACAGGGCAATATGGATGTCAAGATCCATGTGCGGTCTGCAAAAGATACACTCGGCATCGGGTTTGACCACATGCTTGAACATCTCCGCGTTACCTCGGACGAACTTCATTCCACTTCTATGAATCTGGCAATGGGTCTCACTGAATACTTCATGGTGCTCCAGCAGGTTGCAGCCGGTGATTTAACCGTGTCCGCAAACGAGGATACCGGCGACGACTTGCTAAATCAGCTCGGCAAGGCCACCAATGCAATGATTGCCTCGGTCAGGGATATGACAATACGGATCCGCGAACAGGCGGACCTTATTGCGACTTCTGCGAATTCCATTGCTACGGTTACAAAACAGTCAACCCGTGGCCTGTCTGAACTGTCTTCGGCGCTCGGGCTCATCTCTTCGGCCACAGGGTCGGTTGCAGAGAATTCGCAGGGGGCGACGAGATCATCGCAGTCTGCCGATTCCTCTACAGAGAAGGGAAATGAGCTGATGAGGAAACTTTCAGACAATACAAAAATACTCCAGACCGCAACCGAAAGATCGGTGGAAGCCATGAAGAATCTCTCTACGCGATCATCCGAGATCGGCAATATCGTGAACGTAATCACAAAAATAGCCTTCCAGACAAACCTGCTCTCACTGAATGCGGCGATAGAAGCTGCCCGTGCCGGTGAGTCCGGACACGGGTTTGCAGTCGTTGCGGATGAAGTGCGCAAGCTCGCGGAAAGTTCAGCGAACTCTGCGCGTGAGATCGCGCGAATTGTCAAAGAAGTCCAGCAGGAGACAGGCGGCACCATGAATATTGTGCAGGACGGAAAGAAAGATATGGAATCAGGCGCCGTGCTCATCGGAGAGATCGGTATGCAGTTCTCCGGCATTGCGGAACAGGTCAGGAATATTGCAAAACAGATAGAAATCATAGCGTCGTCAGCCGCCGAGACGGCTTCGTCGGCAGAAGAAGCGTCTGCTTCTTCCGAAGAGCAGACCGCGGCGATGGAAGAACTTTCTGCCTCGGCCTCCGAACTCTCGCATACCGCTGAAATTCTCCAGGAAACGGTAGCACGCTTTAAGGTATAGTATTCAGGCATGCAAACATTCATCAAAGACCTGATACAGCAAAATACTGCGAAGATTCTCCTCATCGTGCTTGACGGACTCGGCGGACTCCCGGTCAACGGTCGGACCGAACTCGATGCGGCAAAGAAGCCAAATCTCGACCTGCTCGCCCAGGGGTCTGCCTGCGGGCTGCATATCCCCGTCGCCCAGGGCATAACACCGGGGAGCGGACCAGGACACCTGTCGCTCTTCGGATATGACCCTGTCGAGTGGCAGATAGGAAGAGGGGTGCTTGAAGCCCTCGGCCTCGGCGTGGAATTGAAAAAAACCGATGTAGCCATCCGTGTGAATTATGCAACTCTGGAAAACGGTATCGTAAAGGACAGACGGGCAGGGAGGCCTCCCACAGAGGAAAGCAGGAAGATTACCGAGAGGCTGCAGAGAGAAATCAGCAAGATAGATGACGTTAAAATAATTTTCTCCCCTGGCATGGAACACAGATTTGCAGTTGTATTCAGGTTCCCTGAACCGTTGCCCGGAGGTTCGGCTGCGATTAAGGATACAGACCCGCAGAAAGAAGGCAAAACCCCTGTCGCGGTTACTCCGGAGACGCCCCAGGCGGAGAGGGTCGCACAAATCGCTGGGAAACTGATATCGAATATTGCTGAAATAATAAAGAACGAGCCCAGGGCAAATTATGTTCTGCTCAGGGGATTTGCGCAGGTACCTGATATCCCTCATTTCAATGACGCCTATGGCCTCAAGCCGCTCTGTATCGCAGTCTACCCGATGTACCGGGGGCTTGCAACATTAATCGGCATGGAAGCCCCGGCGCTGAAGGGTGATATCCGTGAAGAAATCGATTTTCTGAAGAAGAATTATCACGCCTACGATTTCTTCTTTATGCATGTCAAAAAGATTGACTCTTATGGCGAGGACGGGAATTTTGACGGTAAAGTCCATAAGATTGAAGAATTTGACCGGGCTCTCCCGGACATACTTGCCCTGAACCCTGACGTGCTCATCATCACCGGTGATCATTCAACTCCGTCGGTCATGAAAAGCCACAGCTGGCATCCTGTGCCTGTCATGCTCAACTCACCCTATGTGCTGGGCAGGACCTCACAGGCATTCACAGAACGGGAGTGTCTGAAGGGCGAGTTCGGCATCTTCCCCACCGTGAATCTCATGCCTCTGGCCTTAGCGAACGCAGGAAGACTCAAGAAGTTTGGAGCGTAGTACCGCCATCAGCTCTCAGTTCTCATCTCTCAGCCTTATCGATACCCACTGTCATCTCGAAATTGACGCTTTTGACCCTGACAGGGAAGCTGTTATCCAGCGGGCAAAAGATGCCGGGATTGCAGCACTCATCACTATAGGATCCGATATGGCAGGGAATATCGGCGGGCTTGATCTTGCAGAAAAATATGATTTTATTTATTCGTCTGTCGGTTTCCATCCGCATGATGCAAAGGATTTCACCGAAGAAATTTTCAAGAAGATAAAGGGATGGGTAACATCCCGGTATTCTGCGCTTACCAAAGACATGCCCCCCGCTAATCTCCCGCTTGACAAGGAGATAGGCCCCCTTGGTAAGGGGGGGATGGGGGGGGGTAAGGTTGTTGCTATTGGAGAGATCGGCCTCGACTATCATTACGATAATTCTCCGAGAGACATCCAGAGGCAAGTATTCAGGAAACAGCTCCATCTTGCGAAAGAGATAAATCTTCCCGTCATTATCCACAGCAGGGAGGCGCAAAAGGACACCCTTGATATCGTTAAGGAGTCCGGGATAAAGAAAGGGGTGTTCCACTGCTTTTCCGGCGACCTTGAAATGGCAAAGAAAGTAATTGCAATGGGTTTCCATATCTCGATTGCAGGGCCGGTGACCTTCAGGAAATCCCTCACACTGCAGGAGGTCGCAAAAGCGGTCCCGGATGAATATCTTCTCATAGAGACTGACGCGCCATACCTGACCCCAGAGCCTTACAGGGGACGGAGGAACGAACCTGCATATATCGTGCACACCGCACAGGCGATCGCAAAGATCAGAAATGTCACCCTGGAAGATATTGCGCGCATTACCACGCTCAACGCAAGACGTCTTTTCCACATCGGTAAAATGCCGGAAACGGGAGAGATTGCATATAAAATCAGAGACAGCCTTTATCTGAATATCACAAACAGATGCACCAACAGATGTGCGTTCTGCATACGGTTCCACTCAGATTACGTCAAGGGGCACAATCTGCGCCTTTCGCATGAACCGACCGAAGAAGAAGTTATTCAGGCGATAGAAGATCCTGCACAATACCGGGAGATTGTATTCTGCGGGTACGGAGAACCGATGCTCAGACTCGACCTGATCAAGAATGTTGCCCGGTGGATAAAACAGCACGGAGGGAAAGTCAGGATCAACACAAACGGGCACGGAAATCTTATCCACAAGAGAAATATCCTCCCCGAACTTCAGGGCATAGTCGACCGCATCTCGATAAGCCTCGATGCACAGGACGAGGAGACCTACAACAGGATCTGCAAGCCTGATTTCGGGAACGCATACCACGAAGTCCTGAATTTCATCAGGGAAGCAAAGAAGGTGATCCCCGATGTCTCTGTGACCGTTGTTACCGCCAAGGGTATAGACATAGAACAGTGCAGAAGAACTGCCGGGAAATTAGGGGTGGGATTCAGGGTGAGAAACCTTGATATTGTGGGGTAGGGTGCAACTCAATTAATCCTTGTTGTGTCATAGGAAAATTTGAGACCGTTCGGGCAAGTAAATTCTCAGAGGTCTTTTCTCTGCCCCGCTTTATTTATATGTAGCGTGATGAATATAGACCCTCACTGAAAATTACCCCTTTTCTCATTGAAAGCTACCCTTCCTTTGGTTGCACATAACAAGGCCTCAGCATCCAATTTTCATAAATGTTGAAGATTCTTAGTTATAATCCGCAATGAAAGAGCTAATTGTGAGTGGAGTTTCTTATTGCTTTTTATACTTTTCTAATTCTTCCCTCAATTCTCGCATTTCTTCTTTAAGTTCTTTCATCCTTAGTTCCCTTCCAACAGCCATATGGTAAAAATCTTCGAGTTCTTTTACTCTTTCCTGGAGTTCTGCTTCACTCTTTTTACGTTCTGTGATATCAGTAATAATATTGCCAATATAAAGAGGCTTACCTTTGTCATCACGAATTAGGGATATATTTTGAATAGTAGGAGTTACTTTTCCCTTTATCGATTGCAGGGGTATATCTCCAGCCCAACCACCTTCACTTTTGACGATTGGCAACACTTCATTGAGTAATTTTGATTTCATATTATCAGGGTAATAGATTGCTACATTCGTTCCTAAAGCATCATCTGGTTTTTCTAAACCAAGAATGCGGCATAG
Organism: Thermodesulfovibrionales bacterium; assembly: GCA_022013235.1. Lineage (GTDB taxonomy): Bacteria > Nitrospirota > Thermodesulfovibrionia > Thermodesulfovibrionales > SM23-35 > JAKLQR01. The sequence goes on from JAKLQR010000085.1 coordinate 11,894, forward strand.
TGTTGCATTGATATAAAATATATCTCCATTGAGATCGGCAAAACCATAAGCAAGGCTGGATTCCTCGGCAAATTTTCTGAAGATTGCAATTTGCTGCTCTGCCTGCTTTCGTTCAGTAATATCAATAAAACTTTCAAGCAGATATGTACGATTTTGAAAAGTTAGGGGAACAACTGTCTTTATAATTGGTATCTTTTTCTCGTTAATATCGATTAAGGTACGCTCTGCATTGTCTATAACCTGCTTTAAGTCTGTAATGGGACATTTGCCTTTCTCCGCAGGACATACATATTCATGACAAATTCTCCCTATAATCTGTTCTTTTGGAGCACCAATTAATTTAGAAGCTATATCGTTAACATCCACAATTTTATGCTTGTCTGCATCGATAACCATAACCCCAGCCTGTATAGATGCCATGATTGTTTTGAGATATAATTCATTTTGACGAAGCGACTCTTCTGCCCGCTTGCGTATAATGATTCCTGATAGTGAGTCTGCAACTGAAAGCAAAAATTCCGTTTCTTTTTCGTTTAGGATATGTCCTTCATTTAAATATATATTTATTACCCCCAATGTGTTTCCACCAAACAGGATCGGGACAACACAATGACCGTGAGGGGACATCACTTCATAGCAGATTTCATGGCTTTCATCAATATGCTCTATAAGCTGTATTTGCTGTGATAATGCTGCTTTTCCACAGATACATTTACCAAAAGGAACTTTTCCACAGAGTTCTTTCAATGGTTCAGGCAAATTCAGTTGAGCTTTCATTATTAATACTTCTTGGTTATCTTCTGCAACGAATATACTGCCAATTGATTGAAAGGAAATCCATGGGACCGAAAGGATCATATTCAAGGATTTCTGCAAGAATTCTTCCAGCGGAAGTTCTTCTAGTGATATACTTAAAATCAAGTTGATTGTAGATTGGACAAAGTAGTTGTCATGCAGTTCTGCTTCTGATGTCCTTAATGCCTCTTCTGCTTTCTTACGCTCAGCTCGCTCTTTAACTTCTTCTAATGCCCTTTTTACCGAAGGAACAAGACGCTTTAAATTGCTCTTTAATACATAATCTGTTGCACCGTCCTTGAGTTTATCAATTGCAAATTCTTCTCCGAGTTTCCCGGTAACTAAGATAAAAGGCACATCAGGACACTTTTCCTGTGCAATTCTTAATGCTGCAAGACCATCAAAAGTAGGAAGTTCATAATCCGACAGGATAAGATCGGGGAAAAACTCTTCAAGTTCTTTCAGAAAAGCTTCTCTCGTATCTACAACCTTTGAGGTGAATACCAATCCGGCTTTTCTTAATTCATGCTCTTCTAATTCAGCATCAGCAGGAACATCTTCAAGGATAAGTATGCGGAGTTCTTTGTCCATGAGTTCTTTTTTCTTAATCGTACTTTCTATCTACTTAAATTAGCTAAATGAACTACCCCGCAGCAGAGCATCGAGGAATTCTTTGATTAAAAAGGAAAATAAATTCTACCTGTCTATTTCCGATTGTACCATACACAATCGTAATAATGTCTATGACCGTTTCTTTCAGGACGGAATCCTTTCTTTGCTCAACTGACTTATGATTTTGGACTACAGCGAGAGACATCAACTTTTATTCTGAAATCATCACGTTCTCATTACTATTTTTTAACGCTTTAACAGACCATTAATTGCTTGAAATAATTCTTCAGGTCTCTGTGAACCTATCAATAAATTCTTACCCTGAAATAACTCCAATTGTACACCTCGGTTACCGCTCACATTATATGCTTTTCCTTTTCTTCCATATCGAATACCCCACCCACCATATTCCCTGATCGGACTGTACCGGCGTACTTCGCATTTCTTAATATTATGGAATGGTATTCTTTGTTGAGAAGTAGGGAAATATCTGATATGAATGCAATCATTTCTGACTTCGGTTATCAATTTCAATGTATAGAAGAGGTAAGTCATACCTCCCATCAATATAATGGAAAATAATCCCACGATAATTAAAGCAATATCTGACATGGGTCTGTCACCCCAGGGTTGACCAAGAATAATTTGTCTTACGATGCCATAAGCAAAGAAAATCGTAATAAATAAAATGGATAAAAGCAATATTATCCAAAGCCACTTCTGTCGAAATCGTTGTTCTTCAAAAAAGTATATTTTTCGATCAAGATGCTGATCCATCATTTGATTCAAAGATTATACGCTTCCGGTCTCATTGTCAATTATCGTTGTGATAAGCTGATGATGAAATCATGATTATTTAGCAATACATAGTGAATTACCTATTGAACTATATACCTTCCGGGTTAAGCTTTCGGAGGAATGTTACAGGAAGGCCATCGCACACGCTTAAGGGGGCAATTTTGGATGAGGAAAAGGGTCAGTTTTCAATGAGAATTATTAACAGTCTCATAATAATAAATACATAAAGGGTCCCCCTCACCCTTACCCTCTCCCACCGGGGGAGAGGGGATTATGGTTGGTTCCTCCCCTTGAGGGTCTACGACTCGTCGGGGGGAGGGTTGGGAGAGGGTTAAATATGAATAATCTTTTGAGGCCGTTATTAACAGTGAAGAAAAAGGGATGATTGTCAGTGATTCAATTATTTGGCATAATATTAAGCAGCGATATGAAAATTAAGAAAAAACGTAAAAATAGAATCGAAGAGGCTTTTGCAAATCCGGAAAAAATAACTCAGGCTTTGACTCGCGGTGTGCGAGAAGCCCTTCTGAAGCATAAACAGGCCGGAAATCCGGTTGTTGTATGGCGTGATGGGAAGATGGTCTGGCTGAAGCCAGAAGAAATTATTCTGTAAGCGAATATCGGCTATTCTTTTTTCAGAAAAAAGTCAATTGCTTCACTGAAAGCTATTTCCCCCTGACTTCCGTCTGAGAGTTTTTTCCATTTGCAGCTGCCTGATGCGATTTCTTCATCGCCGATTATCAGCACGTATTCGGCGGACAGTCTGTCAGCCCTTCTCATCTGGCTCTTGAGGGAGTTGCCCGTATACCCGATTTCGGTCCATATGCCTTGTTCACGCAGTCCGTTGGCCAGTTTAATGCCCTGTTTCCCTGCAGGCTCGCCGAGCACCGCGATGAAGACTCTGGGCGCCGGGATGTTCTGTTCTCCCGATGATTTCAGGAGCGACGCGAGCCGCTCCATCCCGATAGCGAACCCGATGGCAGGAGTCGGGGGGCCGCCGAATTCCCGGACAAGCCTGTCGTAGCGTCCTCCTGCAGCCACTGCATTCTGAGCGCCGAGATGTTCGCAGGTGACCTCAAAGGTGGTCCTTGTGTAGTAATCAAGCCCTCTCACCATATCAGGATTTATGCTATGGGGGACTCCCAGTAATTCCAGGAGGGACAGGAGGGACCCGAAATGATTTTCGCAATCGCTGCAGAGATGCTCAGTCACACGCGGAGCGCCCTGGCGCACCGTCCTGCAGGAATCCACCTTGCAATCGAGTATCCTGAGGGGGTTCTGTTCGTATCTCCTCGCGCAGTCAGGACACAGCCCTTCAATTTTATCTGAAAAAAAACTGACCAGCGCTGTCCGGTAACCGGGTCTGCATTGTTCGCATCCTATGGAATTGACCTGAAACCTGAGTTCCTGAAGGCCGAGCCTTTCGAAGAGCAGTTTGAGCATGGAGAGTATTTCGGCGTCAATCTTCGGTTCTGCCACGCCAAAGGCTTCGGCGCCGATCTGAAAGAACTGCCTGAAGCGGCCTGCTTGGGGACGTTCATAGCGGAACATCGGTCCCGCATAAAAATATTTCTGGGGCGACGGCAGATTGTACAGATGATTTTCCACGTAACATCTTACAACGGGTGCTGTGCCTTCCGGGCGGAGGGTAATACGCCTCCCCCCTTTGTCGGTGAAGGTGTACATCTCTTTCTCGACGATATCAGTTGTCTCTCCGATGCTCCTGATGAAGATATCGGTTGACTCGATGATCGGTGCCCGGATTTCCTGAAAGCCGAATACCGTGAAGATGTCTGCTGCAACTTTCTCGATGTGCTGCCATAGAGAGATGTCAGGAGGGAAGATGTCATGGATACCCTTCAGGGCATTGTACTTCATTCCTGTTTTATGCTCCCCTCTTCTTCCTCCCGTTCCCTGTCGAAATCGAGCATCTTCAGGTGGCTTTCAACAAGCCGCTTGACCTCTTCCTTGAAATGACGCCTGATGCCTTTCAGATCAACGACATCCTCATGGATCTTGATGACTTTCTCCTGCGCTTCTTTCATGATCGAGTCTGATTTGAGTTCAGCTTCCTTCAGAAGGAGTTCAGCCTCTTTCCGTGCATTTGTTTTATAGTCTTCGACCATCTGCTGCGCCGTCATGAGTGTTTCCCGGAGCGTGGTCTCCATATCTCTGTATTCCTTGATCTGGCTTTCAATCCTCTGGACGTTCTCTTTGAGCGATGCGTTGTCCCTGAGCAGGTCTTCCATCTCCTCCCGCACAATCTCAAGGAACGCATATACTTCTTCTACATCAAATCCCCGCAGCTTCATGGGGAATTGCTTTTGCTGGATATCAAGCGGTGTTATCCTCATAGATACATGCCTCCTTTCAATTTATAGGCAAATTCGAATAAAGACTGGATCAGGAAATACTTTACAAATAATATGATGAGGATAGCAATCATGGGAGAAATATCAATGACCCCCAGCCGGAACCCGATCAGCTTTCTGATGCGGCGCAGGACCGGATCGGTGACGGTATACATGAATCTCACAATCGGGTTATAGGGATCGGGGTTCACCCAGCTGATCAACGCTGAAATGATGATGATCCACATATACACGGTGAGCAGCGTGTTTGCTATATACGCTATCGCCAGAATAAGATTGGCAAAAATAAACATTTATTCTTTCCTCCCTAATTCCTGAGACCTTTTCTTTGCCGCCCCGATCACCTCAGCGACGAGGCCCTTCATCCCTTTCTCTTCAAAAACCTTCAGCCCGGCTGCTGTCGTGCCCCCGGGTGAGGTGACCATTTCCCTGAGTTTCGCAGGCGGCATGCCTGTATCGAGCATCTTTGCCGTGCCAATCATGGTTGCAATAGAAAGTTCGGCAGCGTTTTCTTTTGAGAGTCCGGCCTTTTCTCCTGCTTCGATCAACGCTTCGACAAAAAAGGCAAAAAAAGCAGGGCCGCTTCCGGATATGGCTGTCACTGCATCCATGTATTTTTCAGGAAGCACAAGAAGCCTGCCGACAGAAAGGAAGATGTCCCTGATAACACCCATTTCTTTGTCCGGGAAGCATTCACACAGAGATATAACCGTCATGCCTTCGAGAACAAGTGCAGGGGTATTCGGCATGACACGGACGATTTTCTCCGTCTTAAGACGCGCTGTAAGATAGGATAACGTTATGCCCGCAGCGATGGATACTACCATGTGGTCTTTTGTGAGCAACCCTGCGAGTTCTGCCGTGACTTCGTCCATATTCTGGGGTTTTACTGCAAGGATGATGAGCGAACTTTGTGCGGCTACTTCTTTGTTGTCCCTGGTTGTTTTCACCCCGTACGTCTTCTCCAGATAGGCGCACCGGTCCGTTCTCGGTTCCGAAACAATGATATCTTTCATTCTGTTCTGCGTCATCCCTTTTATCAGGGCTTCTGCCATGTTCCCGCCGCCAATGAAGCCTATCATTTCTTTCTCCTTAAATGTTAAATAGAATTAGATCCTGCCAGAATTTCATGAAGGTGCTTGCTGATTCTTTCTTTATTAGTCGCCAATGTTGAAAATTGCTTATCGCAGATATCACTAAAGCGTGCTAAGACTTTACGATTTACAGTTTCCTGGTCTTCAAAGATGGCCATTGATCTAAAAGGCACGTTAAACTTCTCAAATTGAAGGCAGGTAATGGTCACATCTCTACATTTATCATCACTCTGAATTCCAAACAATAATAGTGGCCTCTTCATGCCGTTGATTCGACAGTCAACCATATACTTTGCATCCGGATCGTGTTGTTTATCATAATAATCAAATATCCGCCTGTCTGAAGGGACTTTCTCTTCTATGAAAGCTCTCAAGTCCTCCATGAAAGTGGATCTTACCCGTTCTCTGGTCAAAAAACTGATATCGGTTATTTTTACCAGGCCCTGGAGATAACTATATAAAGCATCTCCGAATTGACTGTTATATATTTCAGAGATCAGTTCCCCTTCCTGATTTCTAATACCGTAGCCTGCAAGAACGTTATCGATAATCTTTTTTCTTGTGCCTTTTTCAATATCAATGTCATCATAGCTCACATGCATAAAAGTATGTCCCTCATCGGTAAAAAGCCATTTCCCATCTTTACTTTTCAGTAAAACAACAATATGGTCACCATCATCAAACATAAAAGGATTAAAAACAATAAATCTATTGACTCCCTCCTGTGAAAGGTTTATCTCTTCGCATATTTTGCTCTTGAATTCTTTCTCGATAAGTTCAAAATTCATGAGATTCCACCTCCTTCGAATAATGAGGGTTGTCCTTCATCTTCTCTCTTAAAATTACATTCTAACAGGAATTGCTCAAGTGCTGAATGAAAATCTGAATATTTAGTCGTGATTTCAGCGTATCCGTCAATTTTATATCCATTTTCCTGATACCTTTGAGTTGCTCTGTGGATATGAAAGGCAGGATTAAACTTATGATTCGTTTGATTATTCTCTTTTTCCCATTTGTTGGTGTGGGGTGAAGGATGTTTGCCATTATATCTGATGAGGTTGTATTCAATATTTGAGTCTTTTTCTCTTAAAGTAAGAATAATTGAAAAATCCAGAATATTTTGTTTGTTCTGTCTTATTATCAATCTGAAAAGATTCCCCTTTTCTCCTTCAATGTCGATTTCCTTTTCCCTGTGCTGGAAATGGGTTTTATCTCTTAGCTCCAGCTTTGAAAACAATATTTTCGGAACGACCTTCGGTTCTGCAATCAGGTCAGCTATTTCCTGGTCGGTAAGGATACGCATTTCACCCTTGTCCTTTTTCAATCATTTCTTCAACTTTCTTTTTGGCTTCTTCCAGCAATGCTTTTGCCCGGCGGCGGGCAGAGAAGGATTCTACAATTAAACCGGCGATTTGTTCCTGTTTCGAAGTGCTTACAAAGGGCACGACAAATTTATTAATGTCGGACGGGTATAATTCAACCTGGGCTGAGCCGGTAACTAAACGTCTTGTTTGTAAACGACCAATAATAGAGTTGAGAACTGCGCTGACATATACAGAATTGCCTTCTCGTAAACGCAATATATTTACATGATTGCTTGCTAAAGCCTGTTCATCATCAAGATAAATATTGGTTCGACCGACGTTTGCTCCTGTTGTGTAGATTAGAATGTCGTATTTGAAAACCCTTGCCTCTTTCTGAAATTCCCAGTTTTGTTTATCAGTACGCTCGAAATTGTCATAGTCCAGATGTTGTTCCAAAATATGTTTGCTGTTAATTACCTTCAAATTTCCTTCTTTGGTGTAAGTTGGTTGTAAACCTCTGGAATTAAAGCTGCATAACTGGTTTACATTTTTATATGAGGTTGCATTCTTTTTTATTGCTGAGATCAAATGTTCATATTTGGGCTGATAGTATTCTCCATCAATGCGGTTGGCAGTAATAGTGTCATAAGAATTCACTTCATAGCAGGGCTCATGAGTAAGATTAAAATCTTTTAAGCCGAGTTCTTCTGAAAGTAAGGTTTCGGCTTGGGAGTATTGTAACTTGCTATGTTTATGATTATGATATGCGGCAGTAACTATATCATCTATTAATTTTTGAAATTCTTGTGGAAATATAGGAATTTTAATGTCACGTAACGTTGCTGGACTAAAATTAGATTGATTACTTACCATTAAATTTCTTTCAATCTCTCTTCTCCCTATTTTCGAATTTAAATATACAGATAAAGTAATTGGAGTTATAGAAGATATTTTAGTTTTTATTCTAAAAAGATAAGAAGCAAAAGCAATATTTATATCTTCCATCACAATGGCACTCTTACCCACAAGCTTAGGATTGCCATTGGTTCGACATACCAATACATCACCTTTTTTTAAGAGTAAATTATTGAAAACATCTTTGCTTATTTTATTGCAATATTTCCTTGGTATATCAAGAAAAAAACCATCAAATTCATTTAATCTTAAAATTGGGAATCCGTTAAATTCTTCATTTAACTCTTCAGAAGTTCCATATTGTATATGATCAATAATTTTATTACCTTTAATCAAAGAATTCCTCGATGCTCTGCATCGGGGTATAATGGTGTGTGAGTGAACATATTTACAAAAGGCATAACAAAAGTCTTCTTCTGTATCACATTGTTTGTCCTGCGAAATACCGAAAGAAGGTTTTTACAGAAAAAGTGGCTGAAACACTGAAAGAAGTATGTATGGGCATAGATGAAAGGTACGAGATACATTTTGTAGAAATTGGAGTAGATGAGGAAGATGTACATTTTCTGGTACAAAGTGTACCCATGCTGAGTCCAAGGGACATTGTGCAGACCATAAAAAGTATTACAGGAAAAGAGATATTCAAAAGGCATCCTGAAGTGAAGAAGCTGCTGTGGGGTGGCAATTTTTGGACGAGTGGGTATTACGTCAATACTGTTGGACGATATGGGAACGAAGAAGCGATTGCGAACTATGTAAAAAGTCAGGGCAGGAAATATCAACAGATATATCGTAATCAGCTTGAGTTGTTCGATGACCATATTCAATAAAAATAGATACCTCGCAGCTCTGCTGCGGGGTAGTTCATTAGCGGCTTTGCCTGGTAACATATTGATAATATTTTATTTTCTGCAATCGGTATTATGCAGATTGCATCAATAAAAAAATATTTATTTGGCCGGTTTTCTTGAAAGTATCTTGATTGCTTTCTCCAATGCACGGTTAAATTCTTTAGGACGATCCATCATTAAGAAATGATCCGCACCCTTCAGAACAATGGCATCGAAAGAAAACATATGTCTCCGGTTTGCTTCATAGTTGATGGGCCACAGATCTCCCTTAACGGTTATGACGGGAATGCGGATTTTATCAAATATCTTAGCCGCTTCACCTGTGATGTACTGTGACATCATCTCGTTCATTGCGCTTATGGCAATGGCAGGCGGCGCAGCCGAAATATCCAGGAGTATCCACTCGCGAAGCTGTGGATCGGTGTCAGGTGAGATCATCTCAGTTACGAACTGCTGACTTCCCGTGCGAAAATCCTTCTCCAAAGGAGCCAGCATCTTTTGGAGCTCTTCGCGCGTCATCGGATATTCAATATTTTCCAGTGTGTCTATACCTATTAATCCCGCAATGCGGTTCGGCATGAGTCGTGCAGCTTCTGCAATCACCGAACCGCCCATGGAATGCCCGATCAGAATGACGCTGCGACTGCCTGTTGCTTCCGACACTGCCCGTACATCCTCTCCGAAGGACGACATAGTGTATTGTAAGCGTGTAACGCCAGAGTGGCCATGGCCCGCAAGGTCAAGCGTGACAACACGATGCTTCTTAGAGAAATGCTGCACCTGGGCACGCCAGTATCGGGCATCGCAACTCCAACCATGCACGAACACAAGCGTAGGTTCCCCGGAACCATAGACCTCATACGAAATCGGGACGCCATCTTTGGAAAGGACGACTTGAGGCCATTTCGGTTGTGCTTGTGTCACTCCAGCGGTTACTATCAGGAGCACCAGGCAACTGATCAGGCCGATAAAGTATTTATTAACTGTCACTACTGTCCGGTTGTTATTTAAATAAAATCAATTGGTTAGCAGACCCATCATCTAATTCATGTTTCAAAGCATCGCTAACAGCTTGAAAAATGGACTTCTG